>JAEYXO010000220.1 GCA_023431245.1 Pseudomonadota bacterium
ATCTGAACCAGGACTTCAGCCGGTCAACCAACCCCGCGCGGGCCGGAAAGCCCTTCAGCACGCGCACCAGAATAACCGAAACATTGTCACGACCGCCATTGTCATTGGCCTGCTGCACCAGCTGCTCCGCCGCCAGCGGCAGGTTGGCCTGCAGCGAACCCAGCGTCAACTCCATGTCCTCGTCGGTCACCATGTCATTGAGTCCGTCCGAGCACAGCAGGTAGATGTCGCCCGGCAGCACCGGATAGCTGTGGACTTCCGCTTCGACCTCCGGATCGATGCCCACCGCCCGCGTCACCAGGTTCTTGTTCTGCGAATGGCGCGCCTGCTCCCTGGTGATCAGGCCGCTGTCGATCTGCTCCTGCAGCAGCGAATGATCGCGCGTCACCTGCTCCAGCCGGCCCTCCCGGAAACGATAGAGCCTCGAATCGCCGATGTGTCCGACCACCAGCCGGTTGTCGTGCAGCAGCGCAACCACCAGCGTGGTGCCCATGCCCGCGTATTGCGCCTGGTTCTGCGAAGCCTGGAAAATCGCGTTGTTGGCCCGCACCGCATGTTCTCCGACCAGCCGCTCGGCGGCCGCGATGTCAAAATCCTCGCCACGGTCCGCAAGTGCCTTTTTCAGTTCGGCGCTGATCATCGCCACCGCGATGCCGCTGGCCACTTCGCCGGCGTTGTATCCGCCCATGCCGTCGGCCAGCACCGCCAGGCCGGTGGTGGCGTCGGCGGCAATGCTGTCCTCGTTGTGGGAACGCACCATCCCGGGATGGGTAGCCGTCGCAATTTCGATGATGCCGGAAAGATCCATCGCCGGTCCTCAGGTCGTCGCCGCTGCAGCAGGTTTTTTGGCCGCCAGCGTGCCGAGGCAAAGCCGGATCGCCTTGGCCATCTGCTCGCCGTTCTGGTACCGCTGGTCGGGATCCTTGGCCAGCGCCTTGTTGGTCACCGCGGCCACGCAGGCCGGCAACGCCGGGTTCAGCGTGCGGATGTCGGCATGCGGTTCATTGGCAATCTTGAACATCAGCTGCGCCATCGATTCCCCCTGGAAAGGCAGCTTGCCGCTGAGCATCTGGTAGAGCGTGACGCCCAGCGAGAACAGGTCGGAGCGCCCCTCGACCTTCTTGCCGGCCAGCTGCTCCGGCGACATGTAGGACGGCGTGCCGAGCACCATGCCGGTCTTGGTCTTGGAGGAGTCGGTCACCCGCGCAATGCCGAAATCCGTCACTTTCGGGGTGTCGCTTTCCGGTTCGTACATGATGTTGGCAGGCTTGATGTCGCGGTGCACGACATTCTGCTGGTGGGCGTAACCCAGCGCTTCGGCGACCCGGGCGATGATCGACAGCACCTGGGGCACCGGCAGCAGCGCATCGGGCTTGGTGTACGGCACGAGATCCCGCCCCTTCAGGAATTCCATCGCGATGTAGGCCAGGTCATGCTCTTCGCCCGCGTCGTAGATGGTGACGATGTTCGGGTGGGTCAGGCGGCCCGCGGTTTCCGCCTCGCGGAAAAAGCGCTCCTTGACCTCGACCAGCTCGTCGCCCTCGAACTCCTGCGACAGGGCCATGGTCTTGATCGCGACCACGCGGCCGATCTTCGGATCCTTGCCGAGGTAGACAACACCCATCGCGCCCTTGCCGAGCTCCTTTTCCACCTGGTAGCGCCCGAGCATCGGTTTTTCCATGCCGCCGCCCTCGAGCATCACGGTGCCGCCGGGATGTCCCTGCGCGCCGCCGAGGATCACGGTCTCCGACAGCGCCTTGGCGCGGGTCAGGCGCTGCTCGAGGTCGCGGAATTTCGGATTGAATTCGGCCATGTAGCGGAACACCGACTCGGCCTTGTTGAACTGGCGCTTGCGCTCGAAATCGAGGGCCAGGCTGTAGAGGTTTTCCATCACCGGATCATTGAGCGGGCACTGGCGGAACTTGTCCCAGGCCAGGTCCAGCTGGCCCTGGGCCTGGTAGGCGATGCCCAGCATCCGGTTCGACTCCGCGGACTCGGCGTCCGATTTTTCCTTGCCGCGTTCGGTCACCAGGAAACGCTTGGTGGTCAGTGCGGCATAGCCGACGGCGAGCAGCGCAACCGCGCCCATCAGCTGTATCCACATCAGCTGGCTCACCATCAGCCCGAAATGCGCGCCGATCAGCGCGACGCCGATGACGAGACTGATCACCGCGGCAATGCCGGCCTTCAGCCGCGGCAGCAGCAGGATCAGGTACAGCGCCACGGCGAGGAACACGCCGAGCTGCACCCAGATGCCCCAGGACGGCGCAACGAAAAAGTGCTCGCCGAGGATGCTGGACACGGTATGTGCCAGGGTCAGCACCGGGGCCGTTGCCGGCGATACGGGAGTCACCTGCGCGGAACCCAGGCCGGCCGCCGTGGGACCGATCAGCACGATCTTGTCCCGGTACTTGGCCACCGGCACCTTGCCGCTGATCACGTCGAAGAACGAATCCACGGAAAACGGAGGACGGCCGTCGCGGTCGGCGTAGAAAAACGTGTGCATCCGCAGTTCGGGATCGGTGGCCACACGGAGCTTGCCGAGTTGCAGCGCCTGGCCCCAGACCGGCTTGATGTCGGCAACGCCCAGGTTCAGGCTGCGCGCCGCCACCATCACCGACAGCGCCGGAAATGCCTGGTCGTAGTAGCGCACCAGCAGCGGCTCCGCGCGCACGGCGCCGTCGACATCGATGTCGGCATTGAGGTGCCCGATGCTCGCCACCGCCGGTCCGAGTTCGGCCACCGGGTACAGCGGAAACACGCCCGGCGGCGGCAGGGCATCAACCCCCTTCGCCACCGACATGCCGCTGTCCAGCACGTAGGTCGGCAGCGGCTTGTCCGGGTTGCCCTGCGGCTCGGCCAGTTGCTGGAACACCATCGGCAGCACCACATTGCCGGCGGCCTTCATGCTGCCGGCCAGTTTGCGGTCGGTATTGAGGGCATCCTCCGCCTCGGCCAGCACGGCGCCGATCCGGGCCAGTCCCTCGCCGGTCGCGGCCGCCTTGGGATCGGCGGCGACCTGTGCCGACAGTTCATTGTGCAGGTTCAGCAGTTTCTCGACATACACCAGCCCGGCGTCGCGCTGCGGCTCGAAGAAGAAGGTGGTGTTGGCGATCACCTTGGCCTGGGCCCCGGCCAGCAGGTCAATCATGCGGGCATGGACGTCCCGCGACCACGGCCAGCGTCCGATGTTGGCGATGCTGGCATCGTCGATGGCGATCACGGCGATACGATCGGAGGGCGTACGCGTGGCCGCCTGGACACCGAGGTCGTAGGCCTTGCGCTCCAGGCTCTGGATCAGGTCGCCGCGCGCCGCAACCAGCATCACGACGGCCACGACGAGTCCCAGAAACCAGTCCGCCTTCCAGAAACCCAGCTTTGTCATCCCTTTGCGCCCGTTCCGTGCCGTTTTTATGTTTGTAGAGAAAGGCTTAACGACGGTGTTTCGCAGATTTTACGATATCCGTTCCTGAAAATTGCTTTTTTTTAAGGACTTAGTGCAAAACGTCACAGCCGGAATCGGCGCAGCCGACCATCGGTCATGGCTCACCGACCGGCGTACGGCAGATTTGCGAGGGACAGTGCGCAGCTGGGGGCTTCCTTCGCCCGGAAATTCAAAAGATATCAATAAAAACAAATAGTTATGTAAAACAAAAAAGCCACGCAGGTGCGTGGCTTTTCCGGGGTCGCGAGGAACTGATCTAGTTGCCGAGCAAGGCACCCTTGGCCAGGCCGTTGGTGCGCGCAAAATCACCGCCCGACAGTTTCTTGCCATCCTCGCCACGCGCACGCAGCACTTCGATGAAACCACCCTGGGCCGTGACCTTGAAACTGCCCTCGGTCACCTCGGCCACTTCGCCGATCTTGCCCACCACGTCGCCGAATTTGCGGAACAGGTGTTTGCGCGCGTCGAAAATCTGCACTTTCTTGCCGTTGAGCGTGGTCCATGCCCCCGGCGCTGGGTTGGTGCCGCGGATCAGGTTGTAGACGAAATCCACATGGTTGGCCCACTGGATATGCGCCTCGCCGGCACGGCACCAGCCTTCGTAGCTGGCCTGCGATTCATCCTGCACCGTCTCGCTGTGCTTGCCGGCGTACACCAGGTCGGCAGCCTCGAGCATCGCTTTCACGCCCATCGGGAACAGCTTGTTGAAATAGACCTCGCCGATGGTTTCATCGGGGCCGATGTCGCAGGTTTTCTGCAGGATCACCGGACCTTCGTCGAGGCCTTCGTTGGGGCGGAAGATGGTCAGGCCGGTCTTCGTGTCGCCGCGGATGATCGGCCAGTTGATCGACGACGGGCCGCGGTACTTCGGCAGCAGCGAGGGATGGTACTGGATGGTGCCCAGCCGCGGCAGGTGGACAAAAGTGTCAGGGGCGAACTGCAGCACATAGGCCATCACGCCGATGTCGACGTTCAGCGCCTTCAGCGCGTCATGCGCCTCCGGCACCCGCAGCGACGGGAACTGAAACACCTTGAGGCCGCGCTCTTCCGCGGCAATGCGCAGCGGATCGGGTTTTGCGCCCGGCTTCTCGGGCGCGCAGAACACGCCCGCCACCTCGTCCTTGCGCTCGAGAAAGGCCTCGAGCACCGATTTGCCAAAGTCCTGCTGGCCGATAATCGCGATTTTCATGTGCATCCTCTGCCGGAATTATTTCTTTTTCGGCGGCGCGCTGAACGCACCGGCGGTTTTCAGTTTTTCGATCTGCGCGGCATCGTAGCCGAGCACCTCCTTCAGCACCTCGTCGGTGTGCTCGCCCAGCAGCGGCGAACGCCGGATCACCGCCGGCGACTCCGAAAGCTTGATCGGCATGCCGACGTTGTACCACTTGCCGCGCTGCGGATGGTCGAGTTCGACATACATGTCGCGGCCGCGCACGTGTTCGTCGTTGGCCAGGTCTTCCGTCGACATGATCGGGCCGCAGGGCACGTCCAGCGGGTTGAGGATGGCCATGAACTCGCGCTTGGTGTGCTTCGAGGCGAATTTCGTGATCAGCGCCCACATCTCGCCCTGGTTCTTGCGCCGCTCGCCGATGGTCGCGAATTTCGGGTCGGTGGCCAGATCAGGCATGCCGAGGGCGGGACCGATGCGTTTGGCGAGCGCATCCCACACCGCCTCCTGCACCACGACATAGATGAAGTCATTGGGGCCTCCGGGCTTGCACTGGATGGCATTGCCGAGCTGCCCGCCGCCGGAATCATTGCCGGCACGCGGGGTGGCGCCCATGCCCTGGTGCGTCGGCACGGAATACTCCGACAGTCCGCCGCGGGTCAGGCGCTGGTGGTCGCGCCACTTGACGCGGCAGAGGTTCATCACGCCGTCCATCATCGCCACCTCGACGTACTGGCCCTTGCCGGTGCGGTTGGCCTGGTGCAGCGCCGCCAGCAGGCCGATCGCGAGGTGAAGTCCGGTGCCCGAGTCGCCGATCTGCGCGCCGGTGAC
>JAEYXO010000351.1 GCA_023431245.1 Pseudomonadota bacterium
CACGGTCGGCGGACGCATCATGCTCAAGCGGGTGATGGGCAAGGCCAGTTTCGCCACCATCCAGGACATGAGCGGACGCATCCAGGTCTATGTCTCGGTCGACGATACCGGCGCCGAGGCCCTGGAATCCTTCAAGCACTACGACATCGGCGACATCATCGGCGTCGAGGGCACGCTGTTCAAGACGCAGAAGGGCGAGCTCACGGTGCGCGCGAAAAAACTGCGCCTGCTGACCAAATCGCTGCGCCCGCTGCCCGAAAAGTTCCACGGCCTCACCGACCAGGAGCTGAAATACCGCCAGCGCTACGTCGACCTGATCGTCAACGCCGACACCCGCGCGGTGTTCGCCAGGCGCTCGCAGATCGTGCAGTCGGTGCGCAGCACGCTGATCGACGACGGTTTCCTCGAAGTCGAGACGCCGATGATGCACCCCATCCCCGGAGGCGCCGCGGCACGCCCCTTCAAGACCCACCACAATGCGCTGGACATGGAACTCTACCTGCGCATCGCGCCCGAGCTCTATCTCAAGCGCCTGGTGGTCGGCGGCCTGGAAAAGGTGTTCGAGGTCAACCGCAATTTCCGCAACGAGGGCATGTCGACCCGGCACAATCCGGAATTCACGATGCTCGAGTTCTATGCCGCATACTGGCGCTACGAACAGTTGATGAGCTTCATCGAAGGCATGCTGCGCCGCGCCGCCGAAACGGTGACCGGCAGCGCGATCGTCCAGTACCAGGGCAGGACCATCGACTTCGCGAAGCCTTTCGAGCGCCTGACCATCACCGGCGCGATAAAGAAATACCGCCCGGACATCAAGGATGACGAACTTGCCAGCCGCGAACGCATCGTCAGCCGCCTCAACGCGATGAAAGTGCCGTTCCGCGAGCACGACGGCCTTGGCGGCCTGCAGCTGACGCTGTTTGAAGCCACCGCCGAAGCCCAGCTCTTCGATCCGACCTTCATCATCGACTATCCGGCCGAAGTGTCACCGCTGGCCCGCCGCAGCGACAGCAATCCGGACATCACCGAACGCTTCGAACTGTTCATCGCCGGCCGCGAGATCGCCAACGGCTTCTCCGAGCTGAACGATCCCGAGGACCAGGCCGCCCGCTTCATGGAACAGGTCAAACAGAAGGACGCCGGCGACCACGAAGCCATGCATTACGACGCCGACTACATCCGCGCGCTGGAATACGGCCTGCCGCCGACCGGCGGCGCCGGCATCGGCATCGACCGCCTGGTCATGCTGCTGACCGACAGCCCCTCGATCCGCGACGTGATCCTGTTTCCGCATATGCGGCCGGAGTGAAAATGGTTTGTCCCTCGTGCCTGCGCGGAAAGAATCATCCCCACCGTTCGTCCTGAGCCTGTCGAAGGACGAATTGCCGCATGAGCTTCTGGGTATACATGCTGCAATGTGCCGATGACTCCTACTACGTCGGACACACCGAGAACCTGGATATCCGAATCCGGCAGCACAACAGCCGGCAGGTCGGCGGCTACACGGCATCACGCCTTCCGGTAAAGCTGGTTTTTTCACAGGATCACCCCACCCGCGAGGATGCATTGTCAGCAGAACGCCGGATCAAAGGCTGGTCGCGTGCAAAGAAGGAGGCCCTGATTCGTGGTGATTGGGCTGAAATTTCGCGTTTGGCAAAAAGCAGATCCCGCGGGATTTAGACTCGCCCTTCGACAAGCTCAGGGCGAACGGTGGAAAAAATGAATGCTGGCAATTTGGACAAACCACTCTGGCAACCCTCCCCGGAACGCATCGCGTCGGCAAGACTGACCGCGTTCATGCGCCATGTCGCGCAGCACGGAGGCACGGCCTGCAGTGACTACGACACGCTGTACCGATGGTCGGTCGGACAACCGGCCGCATTCTGGCGCGCAGTGTGGGATTTCTGCGGCGTCATCGGTGAACCCGGCGGGACTGTGCTGCAACATGCCGGCCGCATGCCCGGCGCGCGCTGGTTTCCCGACGCGCGCCTGAACTACGCCGAAAACCTGCTGCGGCAGGACGGCGACGGCGATGCCATCGTCTTCCGCGGCGAGAACCGCGTGGCCAGCCGCATCAGCCACGACGAACTGCGCCACGAAGTCTCGCGCTTCGCGCAGGCGCTGCGTGCCGCCGGCATCCGGCCGGGCGACCGCGTCGCCGGCTACATGCCCAACCTGCCGGGCACCGTGATCGCGATGCTGGCCGCGTCGAGCCTCGGCGCGGTGTGGTCGTCCTGCTCGCCGGATTTCGGCGTGCAGGGCGTGGTCGACCGCTTCGGCCAGATCGCGCCGCGCATCCTGATTGCCGCCGACGGCTATTTCTACAACCGCAACACCATCGACAACCTGCCGCGCCTGAAGGAGATCATGGCGCAACTGCCCGGCGTCGAAAAACTGGTGGTGGTTCCCTACACCTGCGCGACGCCCGATCTCACCGGACTGCCGAATGCGGTCAGCGTGCACGACTTCATGGCGCCGTTCAGCGCGCAACCGCTGCACTTCGAGCGCCTGCCCTTCGACCACCCGCTGTTCATCCTGTATTCCTCGGGCACCACCGGCGTGCCGAAATGCATCGTCCACGGCGCCGGCGGCACGCTGCTGCAGCACCTGAAGGAGCATGTGCTGCACACCGATGTCGGCCGCGGCGACCGGCTGTTCTACTTCACCACCTGCGGCTGGATGATGTGGAACTGGCTGGTTTCCGGTCTGGCCGCCGGCGCAACGCTGATGCTCTACGACGGCTCGCCCTTCGCCTCCAGGGGGGCGGTGCTGTGGGATTACGCCTCAGAGGAAAAAATCAGCGTCTTCGGCACCTCGGCCAAGTACATCGACACCCTCGCCAAACTCGGACTCGAGCCCGGCAGGACCCACGATCTGTCCGCGCTGCGCGCGCTGCTCTCCACCGGTTCGCCGCTGGTGCCGGAAAGCTTTGATTACGTCTACCGCGCGATCAAGTCCGACCTGCAGCTCGCCTCGATCTCCGGCGGCACCGACATCATCTCCTGCTTCGCACTGGGCTGCCCGATACTGCCGGTGTGGCGCGGCGAGCTGCAGTGCCGCGGGCTCGGCATGAAAGTCGGGGTGTGGAGCGATGAAGGCAAGCCCTTGCAGGGCGAAAAAGGCGAGCTGGTGTGCACCGCGCCCTTCCCCTCGATGCCCACCGGTTTCTGGAACGATCCCGATGGCAGAAAATACCGTGCAGCCTATTTCGAGCGGTTTCCCGGCGTCTGGCACCACGGCGACTATGTCGAACTGACCGCGCACGACGGCCTGGTCATCCACGGCCGCTCGGACGCCGTGCTGAATCCCGGCGGCGTGCGCATCGGCACCGCGGAAATCTACCGCCAGGTCGAGCAGCTCGACGAGGTGGTCGAAAGCCTCGCCATCGGCCAGGACTGGCCGCCGCAGCAGCCAAACGACGTGCGCGTCGTGCTGTTCGTGCGGCTGCGCGACGGCCTGCTGCTGGACGCCGCGCTGATCCAGCGCATCCGGCAGCAGATCCGTGACCACACCACGCCGCGCCACGTGCCGGCGGCGGTGGTCCAGGTCAGCGACATCCCGCGCACCAGGAGCGGCAAGATCGTCGAACTCGCGGTGCGGAACATCGTGCACGGCCTGCCGGTCAAAAACATCGAAGCACTGGCCAATCCGGAAGCCCTGGCACAGTTCAGGGATCGCGAGGAATTGCGGGCCTGATCACGATGCGGCGTGAACTGCGCCGCATCAGGCCTGTAACGCTTTGTAACGGCGTGACATTGTTCACACACGCCGCCTCCGTACCGGATTAGGATGTCGCCACCTTCTTTTGAAGAGAGGAGCATGACCATGCAGGAAACGAAAAAAATCAATCCGCTGATTGCGCTGGCCGCAGTCTCCGTGACGCTGTTCAGCCTGGTCGGCATCGCCGTGATGACCGGCGTGATGCCGAGCTCGCTGTCGAAGAGCAGCGATACGGCGCTGGAAGCCGCGGCACCCAAGGCGCCGGAAAAACAATCCGCCAAAGCCGGGACTGACACCACCGCCGCGCCGAAAGCGCCGGCCAAGGCCGCTGCCGCAAAAGCGCCGGCGCAGACGGCCTCCGCGACCCCGCGGCCGGAACCCGCCAAGGCTGCGCCGGTCTGCGGCAACTGCGGTGTGGTCGCCAGCGTGGACACGGTCAAGCTGCAGGGTGAAGGTTCGGGCCTCGGCGCAGTGGCCGGTGGCGTGGTCGGCGGCCTGCTCGGCTACCAGGTCGGCGGCGGCTCCGGCAAGAAAATCGCCACCGTGGCCGGTGCGGCCGGCGGCGCCTATGCCGGACACCAGGCCGAAAAACACCTGAAGTCGACGGTGCGTTACGACGTCACGGTGAAAATGGATGACGGCTCGACACAGACCTTCTCCTATGACTCGCAGCCCGCGTTCCAGGCCGGGAGCAAGGTGCGCGTGGTCAACGGCACGCTGACCGCGGGCTGACCGCCAGATCCCGAACACAAGGCGCCCGATGGGCGCCTTTTTTTTGGAACTTGACGACCAAGGCCACTGCCGGCTCATACCCGGATAATTCACAACTATTTGTTTTCATTGATAATTTTATAAAAATCAGCTGGCAGCTTGCTTCATATACCCCATAGGGGTATAGTTGCCGGCATGAACAAGCCATCTGCCACTGCTGCCGCGGTGATCGACCTCCCGGTCACCGGCATGACCTGCGCGGCCTGCGCCGCGCGCATCGAAAAAAACCTGAACCGGCTGCCTGAAGTCCGGGCCGCGGTCAATTTCGCGACCGAAAAAGCGCACATCGAATATCCGGCGGGCCGCATCACCACAGCCCAGCTGATCGAGGCGGTGCGCAAGGCCGGTTACGACGCGCAACTGCCGGCCGCGGACGGCGACGCCGCACGCAAGGCCGAGCGGCTTGCCGCCTACCGCAGGGACCTGCGGCTGTTCACGGCCTCCGCGCTGCTGACACTGCCCTTCCTCGCGCTGATGCTGTACATGCTCACCGGCGCCCACCACGCCGCATGGTTTCCGCCACTGGCGCAGTTGCTGGTCGCCACACCGGTGCAGTTCTGGATCGGCAGCCGCTTCTACACCGGCGCGTACCATGCATTGCGCGGCGGCGGCGCCAACATGGACGTGCTGATCGCGCTCGGCACCAGCGTGGCGTATTTCTACAGCGCAGCCGTGGTGCTGCTCGGGCTCGACGGCCACCTCTATTTCGAAGCCTCGGCCAGCATCATCACGCTGGTGTTCCTCGGCAAGCTGCTGGAATCGCGCGCCCGCGCCCGCGCCTCCTCGGCGATCGAGGAACTGCTGAGGCTGCAGCCGCAGACCGCGCGCATCGA
>JAEYXO010000350.1 GCA_023431245.1 Pseudomonadota bacterium
TCAACGTGGTCCGGTTGCCGGACGGCAGGACCGTGGTGATCGCCACGACTTCGGATGCATCGCAGCAGACCGCCGAGGCGCCGATCCCGCCGGGAGACCCGCAGGGCCGCCGCACCAGCTGGCGCGAACTGGTCCAGTAAGCCGCTTCACCACGGCAGGTTCGCGCCATGCTTTCACGGACTGCTGATGACGGCATGCCGCGCCTGCTTCTCGCCGTCGCGGTCTCGCTGGCCCTGCATGCGGCGATCGCCGTTTCGGTCAGCCGCCAGCCGGGCAGCGGTGACGGCCTGGCGGCCGCGCCGGAATCGCCGCCGCTGGTTGCAAGGCTTGCGGCCGTGGTGTCCGAGTCCGTGGTGCCGGTGCCCGTGACTCCCGCGGCACCCGCCGAAACCGTCCCCGAAACACGCCTCGCCGCCGCGCCATCCCCGGCGGCAAACACCGGTGGTGAAACCGGCAGCGGTGAAGCCGGTGTTTATTACTTCAAATCCTCGGAACTCGACCGCCGGCCGTTTCCGCTGCAGCAGATCGAGGTGCCGGTGCCGGAATCGGCCTCGGCGCTGGCAGGCGCCGTGATGCTGCGCCTGCGCATCAGTGAAAGCGGTCGCGTGGACGATGCGAAAATCGTGATGAGCACCGGCATTGCCGAGTTCGAGGAAGCGGCGCTGCGCGAGTTTTCAGGGGCCCGTTTCCATCCCGGCTACCGCGGAAAACTGCCGGTGCGCAGCGAAATGCTGATCGAGGTGACGCTGCGCCCGCCTCCGGGCGCGGCACAGGGCGCACTGCCGGCAAGCGCCGGCAACCCGGGAAACAAGCCCTAGTTCAGGCCTTTCGGCAGCGGGAAGGTCACGCGCTCGGCAATGCCGTCCAGCGTCGTCACCGTATCCGCCCCCAGACTGCGCAGGCGCTCCACCACCTCCTGCACCAGCACCTCGGGTGCCGATGCGCCAGCAGTGATGCCGACGGTGGATTTTCCGGCGACCCACTCCGGACGCAGCTCGCCGGCATTGTCGACCATGTAGGAGGCCACGCCGAGCTGCTCGGCGACTTCGCGCAGGCGGTTGGAATTCGAGCTGTTGGGGGAACCGACAACGATCACCACGTCGCAGCGCTGCGCCAGTGTCTTGATCGCATCCTGCCGGTTCTGCGTCGCGTAACAGATGTCGTCCTTCTTCGGGCCGACGATCTCCGGAAAGCGCTTTTTGATCGCCTGGATGGTGCGCGCCGCATCATCCATCGACAGCGTGGTCTGAGTCACGTAGGCCAGATTGCCCTCGTCCGCCACTCGCAGGCCGGCCACGTCCTCCGGCCCCTCGACCAGATGCATGCCGCCTTCGCTCTGCCCCATCGTGCCTTCGACCTCGGGGTGGCCGCGGTGGCCGATCATGATGATTTCCCGCCCCTTCTCGCGCATCTTGGCGACTTCGACATGCACCTTGGTCACCAGCGGACAGGTCGCATCGAACACCTTGAGGCCGCGCGATTCGGCCTCGCGGCGCACCGCCTGCGATACGCCGTGGGCGCTGAACACCAGCGTGCTGCCCGCGGGCACATCGTCGAGATCCTCGACGAACACCGCGCCTTTCGCGCGCAGGTTGTCGACCACGAACTTGTTGTGCACGACTTCATGGCGCACATAGATCGGCGCACCGAAGAGTTCGAGCGCGCGCTCGACGATATCGATCGCACGGTCGACGCCGGCACAGAAACCGCGGGGATTGGCGAGCAGTACTTGCATGTCGGGGATTATAACGCCGGGAGATGGGCCGTCAGCGACAAAAACACAAAAATATCAATATAATCAAATACTTATGACTTAACCGCGGCGGCCTCGCCGCGCAATCCGTCCCACACCAGCAACACCGCGCCGCAGGTGATCGCCGAGTCCGCGGCATTGAAGGCCGGCCAGTGCCAGCCCCCGGCATGGAAATCGAGGAAATCGACCACCGCGCCGATCATGATGCGGTCGATGACATTGCCCAGCGCACCGCCGAGCACCAGCGCCAGCGCAAGGCAGAACAGCCGCTGCCGCGGATAACGGTACAGCAGCCAGATGATCCACACCGAAGCCACCAGCGCGATCACCGTGAACAGCTCGCGCTGCCAGCCGCCGGCCCCGGCGAGGAAGCTGAAGGCCGCGCCGCGGTTGTAGACCAGCACCAGGTTGAAGAACGAGGTGACCTCGACCGGCGGCTGTCCCGCCAGCGCCGCCACCGCCGCGTATTTGCTCGCCTGGTCGATCGCGACAACCACGCCCGCGAGTAGCAGCCAGCGCCACATCAGGCGTAACTCCGCGGCTCGCCGGCGCCGTGCAGATTGGACGTGCAGCGGCCGCAGAGTTCGGGATGCTGCGGATCATGGCCGACGTCGGCACGGTAATGCCAGCAGCGTTCGCATTTGGCATGGGAACTGGGTTTCACTTCCGGCACCGGATCAAGATCATCACCCGCGTCCAGCCGCTTGTGCAGGGTCGCCCGCGAAGTGATGAACACAAACCGCAGATCGTCCCCAAGCCGCTGCATCATCTCGTAGGCCGGCCCCGCGACATGAAGATCGATCTCGGCCTGGAGCGACGAACCCACAGCACCCTTGGCCCGCTCATCCTCAATCTTCTTGTTCACGACATTTCGCGCATTGCGGATGTCAGACCAGCCTGCGACGAGCTCCTGCTCCAACCGCGCATCGGGAAACACATGCCACTCTTCCTCGAAAATGCTGCCCTCGGTGCCGCCCTTGACCACCTGCCAGGCCTCTTCGGCGGTGAAACTCAGCACCGGCGCCATCATTTTCGGCAAGGCATGGCTGATGTGCCACAGCGCATTCTGCGCCGCCCGCCGCGGCCGCGAATCGGCGCCGGTGGTGTAGAGCCGGTCCTTCAGGATGTCGAGGTAAAACGCACCGAGATCCTCTGAGCAGAATCCCGTCAATTCCTGGATCACCGTGTGGAACTGGTAGCGGTCATAACCCTCGCACACCTTCTGCTGGCGCGCCCGCGCCAGTTCCAGCGCATAACGGTCGATCTCCAGCCACTGCTCCGGCGGCAGCGCGTGTTTTGCAGGATCGAAATCGGCGATGTTGGCGAGCAGGAAACGCAGCGTGTTGCGGATGCGGCGGT
>JAEYXO010000024.1 GCA_023431245.1 Pseudomonadota bacterium
CTACATGGTCGTGCGCGACCTGCGTTCGGGCCTGCCGCGCGCGGATGCGCTGCGGCGCATGGAGGCGCGGCTGCAGATGGTCGAGATTTCCAGTTTTGTCGGTACCGTGATCCATGCCGAAAAGATGGGCGCCAGCCTCGGCGCCGCGCTGCACGGCCAGGCCGAGCAGCGGCGTGTCGAGCGTTTCCAGCGCGCCGAAAAGCTGGCGATGGAAGCGCCGGTCAAACTGATCGGCCCGCTGATGATGTTCATTTTCCCGGTGACATTCATCGTGCTCGGTTTCCCGATCGTGATGAAATTCCTCAATTCCGGGGTGGTGTAGGCGGCGACGCGGTGCGGCTCGGCGCCTTGTTCGATGAGAGCGGAAAACGTCGCGTGCTCGGCCGGGTCTGGAAAGCCGGCAATGCCTGGGAGCGCGCCCGCGGACTGCTCGGCAGGCCGCGGCTCGCCGAAGGCGAAGGACTGCTGCTCGAGCCCTGTTCTTCGGTGCACTGCATCGGCATGAGCTACGCGCTTGACCTGGTGTATGTCGACCGCCGCGGCAGGGTCTGCAAGCTGGTGCACGGGCTCAAGCCCTGGCGTTTTTCGGCGAGCCTGCGCGGGCATGCGACGCTGGAGATGGCGGCCGGCGCGCTGCAGGCGACGGGAATCAGGCTGGGCGACGTGCTGGTCTGGCGGGAGGATGCGGAATGCGCGGTGAATCGGTGAACATGACAGGGGCCGGGCTGGCGCTGCTGCTGGGTGTGCTGCTGTCCGGCTGCACGGCCCTGTCCGGCCCCTCCGATCTGCCCCAGCGCAGCGACCTGTTCCAGCTGAGCAACGAGGCGCAGCTCGCCTACGAATCCGGAGAGGATGCCAAGGCCGAACAGCTCTACATGGCGCTGCTGCGCAAGACCCCGAACGATCCTGAAATCTGGTTCCGCCTCGGCAATCTCTATGCCCGGGCACACCGGCCCGACGCCGCCGCCGACGCCTACCAGCGCGTGCTGTCGATCAACAATACCGAGCACCGCGCCTGGTACAACCTCGGCATCGTGCGCCTGCGCCAGGGCTGGGCCGCGATGATCCAGGCCTACGGCCATTCGGCCCCCGGCGACGTCGTCAATGGCGAAAGCGGACGCATGATCGGCCACCTCGAACGCATGCCGGGCCTGCCCCCGGTCACCCGCAATGATCCCGCGCCGAAAAAATAACCCCGCTTCGCGCAACCGGCAGCGCCGCCGCGGCCAGGCGCTGGTCGAGTTCATCATCATCTATCCGACGCTGCTGCTGCTGGTGCTCGGCGCCTTCCAGTTCGCGCTGGTCTACCAGGCCAAGACGACGCTGAATTACGCGACCTTCATGGCGGCGCGCCAAGGCGCGCTGAAAAACGCCAAGACCAATCCGATGAAGGATGCGCTGGCTGCCGGCATGACGCCGCTGTTCACCACCACCAAGGATGACTACCTCGACCTGGTCAAGGCGCGGGCGATTGCCGCCATTGAAGCCTTCAATCCGCTCAATACGCGCATTCGGGTGATCAGCCCGACCGCGGATGCCTACAACGCCCACAAGACCGATTCCGAGTCCGGCACCGAGATCCCGAATGACAACCTGATGTACCGGCCGACGACGGTCAAGGGCGGCATGAGTGTGCAGGATGCCAACCTGCTGACCATCGAAGTCACCTACTGCACGCGGCTGATCGTGCCCATCGTCAACCGCGTGATCTATTCGCTGTATTTCGGCTTTGTCGGCGAGCAGGTGCTGGCCGCCGAATATTATTCCGGGGCGGCGACGCCGGGCGGGCTCGCCGGGCAGCGCTGTGCCGACATCAACGACCAGATCGACAGCCTGATCAACCAGCTCGCGAGTTACGTGCCCGGCGGCTCGAGTTTCCTGTCCTCGTTTTCCTTCCCGGCGATTCCGACCACCATCCCCGGGATCGACTGGAACGTCGGCGGTTACCGCATTCCGATCACTTCGACGGCCACCGTGCGCATGCAGAGCCCGGTCACGCAGTCACCGTAAGTATTTGTTTTTAATGGATATTTTCAACTTTCGCCAGCAGACGGCACTGGCGCTGACCGGTTTGCTGCTGACTGCACCGGCCGCCGCAATGAATTTCAATGACGGCAACTGGCATGTCACGGTGACCACCGAGATCACCGGCATGCAGGTCAGGCCGCCGCCGCCTTATTACTACACACGCTGTTTCACCAAGCGCAGCTTCCAGCCCCATCTCGCGCCGCCGGGCGCGCCCTGCCGCGCCACCAACCTGCGCACCCACAAGGAGGTGATGACCTGGACCCTGAGCTGCGCGGAGAGCGTGGCGCAGATGAGCGGTCATGGCCGGATGGTGTTTGCCGGCAACCGCGTGACAGGCACCGTGACCACGCTGTCGCAGTATCCCGCCGAGATGCAGGTCGTGCAGAAGATCAGCGGCAAACGCGTCGGCCCCTGCGACGTGCAGGGGGAGCCGATCGAGGGCAGGCCCTTGCGCCCGCCACTGCGCGAATATCAGGAAACGCCGCGATCCTGAGTGATCAGCGCGCCGGCTTGCCGGCCGCGCTGCCGCCTTCCGCGCCGCGCAGGTTCACGCCTTCGCCCTGCACCGAAATGAGCCGGTTGCCGCCGACGAGGCGGATGCGCTGCGCTTCACGCTCGTCCTCGAAGTAGCGGTCACGTTCGTCGGTTTTTCCGTCGCCGCGGCCGCTGTCTTCGCCGGCATCGGCCGCCGCGCGGCCGCCCTGTCCGCCGCCACGGAATTCGCCCGAAGTATCGGTGCCGCTGCGCGCCGTGGTGCTGCTGTCGCGTCCGGCGCCGCCGCGATCACCTTCACCGGCTTCGCCGGGTCCGACCGATGCGCCGCCGCCGGAAGCGCCGCCGCGGAAATCGCCGGACAGACCGGTGCCGTCGCGTGCGCTGCCGTCGCCGGCCGAAGCCACCGTGGTGGTCGAGCCGTCGCCGGTGCCTGCGCCCGGGAATCCGCCACCGCTGTCACCGCTGCCGGCGCCCGC
>JAEYXO010000025.1 GCA_023431245.1 Pseudomonadota bacterium
CGCAAACACCCGGCCGATCCCTCGGCGGCGGTGCCGGCGCCGGTCCATTCATCGGCCTTCAGCGGCTACCAGCCGCTGGGCTCCGAAAAGCCCGGGGCCTGGCGCGAACTGAATGACGAAGTCGGCCGCGTCGGCGGCCATCTCGGCATCGTCCGCGGCACGGCACCGGTTTCAAAACCCGGCCAGTCCACAGGACATGCCGCACACCACTCCGGAGCAAAACCATGAGCGCCCTGCAGAAACTCATGATTGCCGCAGTTGCACTGCTGCTCGGCGGCTGCGCGACGTTTTCGGAAGACGGCGGCACCGGCAAGGTCAGTGAAGCTCTCTCGGCACGCGGACTCACCCAGCAGGCGCCGTGGATCAAATCCGAAGCGGATGCGGACCGCGCAGCCGACCAGGTGCGCAAGCTGCTGGCACAGCCGCTGAGCGCCGATGCCGCGGTGCAGATCGCGCTGCTCAACAACCGCGGCCTGCAGGCGCAGTACGCCGAACTGGGCATCGCCGAGGCCGATCTGGTGCAGGCCGGCCGCCTGCGCAATCCCGGCTTCTCCTTCGGCCGCAGCCATCGCGGCGACGAAGTCGAATACGAGCGCGCCTTCATCTTCGACCTGCTGGGCCTGCTGACGATGCCGGTGCGCACACGCATCGAGACGGAACGGTTCCAGCTCGCGCAGAACCGGCTCACCGCGGAAATTCTGCAGGTGGCCGCCGACACCCGGCGCGCCTGGATCCACGCGGTCGCCGCGCAGCAGTCGGCCGCCTATGGCGAACAGGTCCGGGACGCGGCGGAAGCCGCGGCGGAACTGTCCCGGCGCATGGTCCGCGCCGGCAACTTCAGCAAGCTCGACCAGGCGCGGGAACAGGCCTTCTACGCCGATGCCGCGACGCAACTCGCGCGGTCGCGCCAGGCCGCGCTGTCCTCGCGCGAGCAGCTCACCCGGCTGATGGGCCTGTGGGGCCAGGAGATTGCCTACCGGCTGCCGGAACGGCTGCCGGAACTGCCGCCGGCGCTGCGCGACATCGCGGATATCGAGCAGCAGGCCATGCGCCAGCGCCTCGACGTGCAGGGCGCGATGCAGGAAGCCGCGAACATCGCCGGCACCCTGGGCCTGACCCGGACCACCGGCTGGTTCAGCGTGCTCGAAGCCAAATACATGCGCAACAGCGAGAGCGGAGAACCGCGGCAGACCGGTTGGGAAATCGAGCTGCGGCTGCCGATCTTCGACTTCGGCACCGCGCGCAATGCCCGCGCCGAACACATCTACATGCAGGCCGCAAATCGCGCCGCGGACCTTGCGGTGCGTGCGCGCTCCGAAGTGCGCGAGGCCTGGGGCGCCTGGCGCACGGCCTATGACCTCGCCCGGCACTACCGCGACGAGGTCGTGCCGCTGCGCGCGCGCATCGCCGAAGAAACGCTGCTGCGCTACAACGGCATGCTGATGAGCGTGTTCGAGCTGCTTGCCGAGTCCCGGCAGCAGGTCGGCGCCGTGATCGCCGCGATCGAGGCGCAACGCGACTTCTGGATCGCCGACACCACGCTGCAGTTCTCCATCAACGGCAAGTCCCCGGGCGCCATCGCCGCGCCCGGCGGCGGCCTGCGCGCAACGGCCGCAGCGGCCGAAGCCGGACACTGAGATCAAGGAACCGATCATGAACAACCGCAGAAACTTCCTGCGCGCCTCCGGCGCCGCCCTGCTCGGCGCAGCCACGGTCAGCCGTGCCGCGCAAGGCGCCGTGCCCGAGGCGCCGATGCAGTCGAACCCCGACACCCAGCCGCCGCTGATGCCGGCGAACGGCCGACCCTACAACCCGGTGGTCACGCTCAACGGCTGGACCCTGCCCTGGCGCATGAACCGCGGCTGGAAGGAATTCCACCTCGTCGCCGAACCGGTGCGCCGCCAGATCGCGCCCGGCATGACCGCCAACCTCTGGGGCTACAACGGCCAGTCGCCGGGCCCGACCATCGAATGCGTCGAGGGCGACAAGGTGCGCATCTTCGTCACCAACAGGCTGCCGGAACACACGACCATCCACTGGCACGGCATCCTGCTGCCCAGCGGCATGGACGGCGTCGGCGGCCTGACCCAGCCGCAGATTCCGGCCGGCAAGACCTTCGTCTACGAATTCGAGATGAAGAAATCCGGCACCTTCATGTATCACCCCCACGCCGACGAGATGGTGCAGATGGCAATGGGCATGATGGGTTTCCTCGTGGTGCACCCGAAGAATCCGAACTTCATGAAAGTCGACCGCGATTTCGTGTTCCTGCTCAACGCCTTCGACATCGAACCCGGTGCCGCCACACCGAAGGTCAACACCATGCTCGACTTCAACCTGTGGTGCTGGAACTCGCGCGCCTTTCCCGGCATCGATCCCTTCGTCGTGCGCACCGGCGATCGCGTGCGCATCCGCTTCGGTAACCTGACGATGACCAACCATCCGGTGCACATGCACGGCTACGATTTCGAGGTCACCTGCACCGACGGCGGCTGGGTGCCGAAATCGGCACGCTGGCCGGAAGTCACGGTGGACGTCGCGGTCGGCCAGATGCGCGCCTTCGAGTTCACCGCGGACGTGCCCGGCGACTGGGCCATCCACTGCCACAAGTCGCACCACGTGATGAACGCGATGGGCCACGGCGTGCCGACGATGATCGGCGTCGATCATCGCGGCGTCGCGCAGAAGATCATGAAACTGGTGCCCGACTACATGGTGATGGGCGAGCGCGGCATGGCCGACATGGGCGAGATGGAAATGCCGCTGCCCGACAACACGCTGCCGATGATGACCGGCCACGGCCCCTTCGGCCCGCTGGAAATGGGCGGCATGTTCACGGTGGTCAAGGTGCGCGACGGCCTCGCGCGCAATGACTACAAGGATCCGGGCTGGTACAAACATCCGCCGGGCACGGTGTCCTACGAGTGGACCGGCGAGGCGCCGGCTCCGGTCAAGGCTGCGCCGGCAGCAGCGACGCCGGGGCGCGAATTCCGCGCACGCAAGCCGGCTTCCGGGCACAATCACTAAGTATTTGATTTTATTAATATTTTTATTAAGGACGCTCGATGAACATCCGTTACCCGCTGGTAGCCGCACTGATGCTTGCCGCTTTCTCGACAGCACCCGCCTGGGCACATGGTGAAGCCCATGGCAAAAAAAGCGGCAAACCGGCCGCGATCAATCCGGAAGAAAAAGCCTTCGGCAAACAGGGCGACCCGAAACGGATCGACCGCACGATCAAGGTCGACATGAACGACAAAATGCGCTTCACGCCGTCTGCGCTGACCGTGAAACAGGGCGAGACCATCCGCTTCATCGTCAGGAACTCGGGCAAAGTCATGCACGAGTTCGTGCTCGGCAACATGGCAGAGTTGAAGGAACACGCCGAGCTGATGAAAAAATTCCCGGACATGGAGCACGACGAGCCGTACATGGCCCATGTTTCGCCCGGCAAGACGGAAACCATCGTCTGGCAGTTCACCAGGGCCGGCGAATTCCATTTCGGCTGCCTGTTGCCCGGACATTTCGAGGCCGGTATGGTCGGCAAGGTCAACGTAACCCGGAGGTGATCCATGAAAATCCAGAGACGCCAATTCATGTTCGCACTGGCCGCAGCCGCAGTGACCGGCGCGGCCCACGCCAATGAACCGCCGCTGGTCACGGTTTATCTGAATCCCAGTTGAGGCTGCTGCGGCGCGTGGATGGATCATCTGCGCGCCAACGGCTTCCGTGTGAAGTCCGTCGCAATCGAAGACACCGCCGTCGAGCGCAAACGCCGCGGCATTCCCGAATCCCTTGGCGGCTGCCACACCGGCGTCGTCGACGGTTACGCCA
The DNA here is from genome assembly GCA_023431245.1 of Pseudomonadota bacterium. Lineage (GTDB taxonomy): Bacteria > Pseudomonadota > Gammaproteobacteria > Burkholderiales > SG8-41. The sequence continues at coordinate 3,835 of JAEYXO010000025.1, forward strand.
TCGAGGGCCACGTGCCTGCGCGTGAGATCAAGCGCCTGCTCGCCGAGCGTCCGGCCGCGGTCGGACTCGCCGTACCCGGCATGCCGCAGGGTTCGCCCGGCATGGAATCGCCGACGCCGCAGCGCTACAACGTGCTGCTGGTCAACAAGGACGGCCGCCATACCGTTTATGCCCGTTACTGATTGAGCCGACAACAAACCACGCCTGGAGAAACACCATGAGCAACACCCTGCTGCTTGCCGCAATGCTCGCGACCGCGCCCGTTTTCGCCCAGCAATCGGGCACCGATCATGCTGCCCACCACCCGGCACCCGCCGCTTCCGCCGCAAAAAGCGCGCTGTCTGACGCCGAGGTGCGCAAGGTCGACCTGGACGCAAAAAAAATCACCCTGCGCCACGGCCCCATCCCCAATCTCGACATGCCGCCGATGACCATGGTGTTCCAGGTCAAGGATCCGGCCCTGCTGCAAGGCCTGAAGACCGGCGACAAGGTCCGCTTCAGCGCGGAGAAAATCGGCAGCGCCTATACCGTCACCGGGATTGAAGCGGCAAAGTAACAACTTCATTGTGGTTTTTCACGGCATTTGCAATTCCCACTGAATGAATAAACCCGCGGAAGCCGGTTCCGCGGGTTTATTGATCCGGAGGGCTGTGACGCCAGTGGTTTTCCGCCCTGGC
>JAEYXO010000058.1 GCA_023431245.1 Pseudomonadota bacterium
TCGATGCCTGGATGAAATCCGGCAGGGATCTGGTGGTGGTCGACAGCCGGCCGCTGAACGAATTCAGGCGCAACAGCATTCCGGGCGCGTACGACTGCCCCAGCGCCGAGCTGCCGTACCGGATGCCCGCTTTCGTGAAATCGCCGGATACCACGGTGGTGATCAACTGCGGTGGCCGAACGCGCAGCATCATCGGCGCGCAGGTGCTGATCAACGCCGGATTTCCCAACAGGGTCTATGCGCTGCGGGACGGCACCCAGGGCTGGAAACTCGCCGGCTTGCAGCTCAATCACGGCCGCACCGAAGCCGTGCCGCCGCCGCCCGACGGCGGCAGGGGCTGGCCGCAGCAGGCGGCGGAGCGGGTGGCGCGGCGTTTCGGCGTGCGCCGCATCGACCTCGCGCGGCTGCGCGAACTGCAGGCGGACAGGTCGCGCACGACTTATCTGTTCGACGTGCGCAATCCCGAGGAATACGAAGCCGGTCATCTGCCGGGCGCGGTCCATGCGCCGGGCGGGCAGATGGTGCAGGCCACCGACACCTATATCGCCGTGCGGCCGTCGGTGGTGGTGCTAGTTGACAGCGACGGCGTGCGCGCGACGATGACTGCGGCCTGGCTGGCGCAGATGGGGCATGACGAGGTGTATGTGCTGGCCGCTACCACAGCAGATTGCAGCGAGCGTGGTATGGAGGGGCCCGAAATGCTCGAGGGGGCTGCGCTGCACGCGGCATCCATCACCGCAACGGAACTGAAGCGCCTGCTCGACGCCGGCCAGGCGCAGGTCGTCAACCTCGACTCCAGCCTGCAGCACCGCGAAGGCCACATCCCCGGCGCCTGGCATGTCGTGCGCTCGCGCCTGAAGGATCAATTGCCGAAAATCCCGGCGACCCCGCTGCTGGTGTTCAGTGCCGCCGAGGAGCCCCTGGCCCGGCTGGCCGCGGCCGATGCGTCGCGGCTGACGCCGGCGAAGCTGCAGGTGCTGGCCGGCGGCACACCGGGCTGGACGGCTGCGGGTTTTGCGCTGGAGACCGGCGACACGCGCATGACCGGTGAGCCCGATGACCTCAGCTACCGCGCGCTCGACCGCAAGGACAAGGTCGAGGAGGCGATGCGCGAGTACCTGAAATGGGAAGTGGAACTGCTCGACGCAGTGGCCAACGATCCCGATTTTGGTTTCCGGCGTTTCCCAAATAATTAAAAAATACCAATAAAAACAAATACTTATGATATAATTCGAGAGGGCTGACCCTGCCCCTTGGTCACTCCGGCGCCTGCCGTGTCAGTATCGGCACTGCACCTTCCATCATCCTGAATACCCTCATGAACAAAGACATCGACATTCTGATCAGCGAAGTGGGGCCGCGCGACGGCCTGCAGAACACCAAGGCCTTCATGCCGACCGAATACAAGAAACGCTGGATCAGCGCGGCGGCCGCGGCAGGCATCCGCGAAATCGAGGTCTGTTCTTTCGTGCCGCCGAAACTGATTCCGCAGATGGTCGACGCGGCGGAAGTCGTTGCGCACAGCCTGACCATTCCCGGTTTGCATGTCGCCGCGCTGGCGCCGAACTTCAAGGGCGCACAGCGCGCGATGGAGGCCGGTGTGCACAAGCTGACGCTGACGATATCGGTGTCGCGGGAGCACAGCCTGGCCAATGTGCGGATGACGCCGGACGAGGCGATCGCCAGTGCGAAAAAAATCTGCGAATTCCGCGACAGCCTGCCGAAGGACAAACGCCCGGTGATCGAGTCCGGCCTGTCGACGGTGTTCGGCTGCACACTGGCCGGTGCCGTCAGCGAAGATGAAGTGGTCCGTATGGCCGTGGCTTCGGTGGAGGCCGGTTGCGACGAGGTCGGACTGGCCGACACCACCGGTTATGCCAACCCTGAACAGATCCGCCGCGTGTTCAAGAAGGTTCGCGCTGCGATCGGCGACAAACTCTCGGGCGCACACCTGCACAACACCCGCGGGCTCGGGCTCGCCAACGTGGTCGCCGCACTGGAAGTCGGCGTCACCACCTTCGACAGCTCGCTGGGTGGCCTCGGTGGCTGCCCCTTCGCCCCCGGCGCCTCCGGCAACATCGTCACCGAGGATCTGGTGTTCATGCTCGAATCCATGGGTCTGCGCACCGGGATCGACCTCGACAAACTGCTGGCGATCCGCGACATCCTCAAGCAGAGCATGCCGGAAGAGCCGCTCTACGGTTATGTGCCGCTGGCGGGCGTGACCAAGGGCTTCGTGCCGGCGACGCGCTCAAATTGAAAAGCCAATTAACAGGATGTGCAGGATAGACAGGATAAGACCCGGGACATGTACAGGTTTTAATCCTGTTCATCCTGCCTATCCTTATCCTGTTAATTAGGTTCTTTGTATCAAAGTAACGGAATCCATCATGACCAAAAAACTTCCCCTCGAAAACATCCGCGTCATCGAGTTCTGCCACGTCGTCATGGGTCCGACCTGCGGCCTGGTGCTGGCCGATCTCGGCGCCGAGGTGATCAAGGTCGAGCCGCTC
>JAEYXO010000075.1 GCA_023431245.1 Pseudomonadota bacterium
GATCATCATCGACCGCGGCCGCATCGTCGCCAGCGGCACGCCGGCGGAACTGAAGGCGCGTTCGCCGGAAGGCAAACTCGACGAGGTGTTCCGCGCGATCACGCTGCCCGACACCGTCAAGCACGAGGTGCACGCATGAACGCCTGGGCCAATATCCGCACCATCATGAAACGCGAACTGGCGGGTTATTTCACCTCGCCGATCGCCTACGTGTTCCTGGTGATCTTCCTGCTGCTGACCGGATTTTTCACCTTCACCATCGGCAATTTCTTCGAGCGCGGCGAAGCCTCGCTGGTGTCCTTCTTCACCTGGCACCCCTGGCTCTACCTGTTCCTGGTGCCCGCGGCCGGCATGCGCCTGTGGTCGGAGGAGCGCCGTCTGGGCACGATGGAGCTGCTGCTGACGATGCCGGTGACCAACTGGCAGGCCATCGTCGGCAAGTTCCTCGCCTCCTGGCTGCTCCTCGCGCTGGCGCTGGCGCTGACCTTCCCGGTGGCGATCACCGTCAACTATTTCGGCGATCCCGACAACGGCGTGATTTTCGCCGGTTACGTCGGCAGCCTGATGCTCGCCGGATCGTATCTGGCCGTCAGTTGCATGACCTCGGCGATGACCCGCAACCAGGTCATCAGCTTCATCCTGTCGGTGCTGATCTGCCTGTTCCTGATCCTCGCCGGCTACACGCCGGTCACCGACCTGCTGTCGCGTTTCGCCAGCCCGGTGGTGGTCGATGTCGTTGCCGCGTTTTCGGTGATGACCCATTTCGAAGGCTTCCAGCGCGGTGTGCTCGACACCCGCGACCTGGTGTTCTTTGCCTCGGTGATCGGCTTCATGCTGTTCGTCACCGGCGTCATCATCCGCAACCAGCGCGCCGGGTAAAACGATGAAAAACAAGAACCTTGAAACCCTGATGTATTCCGCCGGCGGCATCCTTGCGCTGGCGCTGATCCTGATCGCGGCGAACTTCATCTTCAGCGCGCTGAACGCCCGCATCGACCTCACCGACGGCCGCGTTTACACGCTGTCCGACGGCACGCGCTCGATCCTGGCCAGGCTGGAGGCGCCGGTGAAAATCCGCCTCTACTACACCCAGGGCAGCACCGCGGTGCCGCCGGGGCTGAAAACCTTCGCCAGCCGCGTCGAGGACCTGCTCAACGAATACAAGGCCGCCTCCAACGGCAAGGTCATCATCGAGAAATTCAATCCGGAGCCGGATTCGGATGCCGAGGAATCGGCGGCGCTCGACAACGTCGAGGGCCAGATGACCAACACCGGCGAGAAGTTCTATCTCGGCCTTGCGGTGTCCTTCCTCGACCAGAAATCCTCGATCCCGGTGCTGACGCCGGACCGCGAACGGCTGCTCGAGTACGACATCACGCGTTCGATCTCGCAGGTGGCGCAGGCGAAGAAGCCGGTGGTCGGCATCATGAGCGGCCTGCCGGTGCTCGGCCGCCCGCTCGATCCGTCGAAGAAGCAGCAGCCGCTGGAGCCCTGGGTTCTGGCCTCCGAACTGAAGCGCATTTTCGACGTGCGCGAAGTGCCGCTGACCGCGACGAAGATCGACGATGACATCAAGGTGCTGCTGGTCATCCACCCGCGCGACATCCTCGAGCCCGCGGAATACGCGATCGACCAGTTCGTGCTGCGCGGCGGCAAGCTGATCGCCTTCACCGACACCTATGCCTATTTTGACCAGCAGCCCGACCTGCAGAACCCGCTGGGCGGCAATGCCGCGGGCCAGTCGACGCTGTTCAACCTGTTCAAGGGCTGGGGCGTCGAGCCCAGCACCGGCAAGGTGGTGGCCGACCTGACCTTCGCCAGCGGCGAAGGCCCGCGCCTGCTGCCGACGCTGCTGTCGCTGAACACCGAGGCGCTCAACATGGATGACGTGGTGACCAGCCAGGTCGGCACGCTGCTGATCCCCTTCGGCGGCAGTTTCACGCTGAAACTGCCGGAGCACCTGAAACACACCACGCTGGTGCACACCTCGAAGAACTCGATGCTGACCGACCTCATCGTCGCCACTCTGTCGGGCGAACCTTCGACCCGCGGCTTCCAGCCCTCGGGCAAGGAGGAGCCGCTCGCGCTGCGCCTCACCGGCAAGTTCAGGACCGCCTTCCCCAACGGCAAGCCGGCCGATCCCTTCGCGCGCGGCAAGCCGGTCGACCCGGCGCAGTTCGAGGCCGACCGCAAGGCGCACCTGCGCGAGGCGGCCGCGGAGAACACCGTCGTCATCGTCGGTGACGTCGACATGCTGACGGACGGCGCAGCGGTAGAGATCCAGGAAATTTTCGGCCAGCGCGTGGCGGTGCCGCGCAACGGCAACCTGGCGTTTGCCCAGGGCCTGGTCGAGCAGATGGCCGGCGACAGCGCGCTGATCAACCTGCGCAGCCGCGCCGCCTTCAGCCGTCCGCTGACGGTGATCAAGCAGATGGAGGCGCGTGCCCAGGAAGCCTACCTCGGCAAGATCAAGGCGCTGGAGGACGAGCTGAACCAGACCACCGAAAAACTGCAGGCAGTGCTGCGCGGCGGCAAGTCGGCCACGGCGACCGGCGGCGCGATCCTGACGCCGGAGCAGCAGGCGGAGATGGAGAATTTCCGCAAGAAAACGATAGAAACGCGGCGCGAACTGAAGGACGTGCGCAGGACCCTGCGTGAGGAAACCGAAACCCTGCAGCTGTGGACCAAGATCATCAACATCGGCCTGGTGCCGCTGCTGGTGATGGTGCTGGGCGTCACGCTGGCGATCATCAAGCGCCGCCGGGCCAATGCAAGGGTGCGTGCATCATGAACCGCAAACAGTTCCTCTGGCTGATGCTCGCGGTGCTGCTGCTCGGCGGCGCCGGCCTTGCGCTGTTCTGGAAGGATCTCACCGCCTACCGCGACAGCGGTGCCGGCATCGGCGCGCAACTGCTGCCGGGGCTGAAGGTCAGCGATGTCGCGAAACTGCGCCTGCAGGACGCCTCGGGCGAGGTGACGCTGGAGCTGAAGGACAAGGTCTGGCGTGTTGCCCAGCGCGGCGGTTACCCGGCCGATTTCTCCGAGATCAGCGGCCTGATCCTGAAGCTGCTGGATGCCAAGGTGGTGCAGTCCGAAACCGTAGGCAAGAGCCTGCACGGCCGGCTGGACCTGCTGGCGCCGGGCAAGGACGTCAAGGAGGGTTCGGGCACGCTGCTTGAACTCGGTGACGCGTCGGGCAAGGTGCTGGCGAGCATGGTGCTCGGCAAGGTATCGCTGAAGAAGGATCCGCTGAATCCGCTGCCGAACGCGCGCGACGGCGTTCCCGCCGGCCGGCATATCCTGGTCGCGGGCAAGGGCGACAACGTGGTCGTCGTGTCCGATCCGCTGGAAAAGGCGGTGGCCCGTCCCGGCGCCTGGGTGGCCCGCGATTTCTTCAAGGTTGAGCGCATCCGCAGGCTGCAGGTGGCGGGCGAGCGCGGCAGCTGGGCCATTGCCCGCGACGAGGAGTGGGGACAGTGGAAATTCGCCGCCGGCAGCGGCCGCCTGGATCCCAGTGCCGCGGTCAGCGCAAACAACGCGCTGGGCAACCTGTCCTTCAGCGACGTGATCGTCGATGACGAGACCGGCGCGAAAGCGGCGCTGACGGTCACCGCGGAAACCTTCGACAACCTGAGCTACACCATCGGCCTCGCGCCGCAGGCCGACGGCAATTTCGTGTTGCGCTTCAAGGTGGCCGGCGAGCCGCCGAAAACGCGCAAGCCGGAGCCGAAGGAGAAACCCGAGGACGCCGAAAAGCTGGACAAGGAGTTTGCGGAGAACCGGCAGCGTCTCGAGGCCCGGATCATGCTGGAGCAGGCCCGTTCGCAGTGGGCCTATGTGGTGCCGGCGAAACAGCTGGCCCCCCTGCTCGCCGGACGCGAACAGCTCGCCCGTTAAGTCCGGAGGCGGCGCAAGCCGGCGGCTGCGCGACGCGGCCGCCGTGCAAGGGCCTCGAGCGATACATCATAAGTATTTGATTTTATTGATAATTTATTAGAAAGGCGGGCATTATATACTGCAGACATGTTCCGCCTCTTCCTGATCGCCCTGCTGCTCCTGCTGCACGGTTGTGCGGTGACGCTGCATGGCCAGCAGACGACGGGCGGCGGACAGTCGGCGAGCACGATAGGCAGCAGCGTGCAGGGCGGGGCCCGCATCGGCAACGCGCGCATCGGCGGTGCCTTCGGTGCGCCGCCGCCGGCGAATGCCGCAGGCGGGCAGATCAGCTTGTCGCGTGGGGCTTCGGCAGTGCTGGTCCTCGGTGTGCTGATCGCCGGCGCAGTCGACGAAATCGGTACCTGGTTCCGGTCTCCCGCAGCGGCGCGGGCGGAGCGTCTGCCCGAGGAGCCGATATCGCAAACCTGTTCCTGTTACGGCTGGCGCCCCGAGGCGGCGCCGGCGTCGCAGTAAGTCCTGACAGTTTTTCCATCCCAACCGAGCGGGCCAGTCCATGAACAACCCCAAAGACCTGCAGTCGCCGCTGCCGTCCCCCGTGTTTCCGCAGCAGACACAGTGGGCGCCGAAGAAGCGCGACGGCATTTATGAATCCGATGCAACGGCGCTGATCCGCCGCCTGCTTGAAGAAGACACGATACGTGAAGACCAGCGCCGCGCATGGGAGCGCTGGCGCAATGACCCGGAGGCACTGAAATGAAAATGACCCTGACCCGCAAGCTGATCCTTGGCACGGCGCTGGTGGCCGCGACCACTGTCGCCGCCGCGCAGAGCTACCCGCAGCGCCCTGTGCGTTTTGTCGTGCCCTACGCGCCCGGCGGCAGCACCGACACGCTGGCGCGCTCGATGGGCAGCAAACTGTCGGAACTGCTGGGCCAGCAGGTCGTGGTCGACAACCGCCCGGGGGCCAACGGCGACATCGGCATGACCATCGTCGCGAGGGCGCCGGCCGACGGCTACAGCATCGTGCTCGGCTATATCGCCAACCTGGCGATCGGCCCCAGCCTTTACGAAAAAATGCCCTATGACCCGATCAAGGACTTCGCCTCGATCACCCAGGTTGCCGGCGCATCGAACATTTTCGTGACCCATCCCTCGCTGCCGGCGAAGAATTTCAAGGAATTCATCGCCTACACCAAGGCCAATCCGAAAAAGGTCAACTTTGCCTCGGCCGGCGTCGCCAGCGTCGGGCACCTGACCGGCGAACTGCTGAACGACATGGCCGGCATCGACATGCAGCACATCCCGTACAAGGGCAGCGGCCAGGCCATCACCGACCTCGTCGGCGGCCACATCAAGGTCATGATCAGCGGCATGGCCTCGACGCTGCCGCATGTGCGTTCGGGCAAGCTGAACGGCATCGTCACCACCGGCCTGAAGCGCACGCCGGCCACCCAGGACATCCCGACCATCGCCGAAACCTATCCCGGCTTCGAGTCGAGCTCCTGGTTCGGCGTGCTCGCCCCGGCCGGAACGCCGCGGCCGATCATCAACCGGCTCAATGCCGACATCCACAAGTCGCTGCAGGATCCGGCGGTCGCCAAGCGCCTCGCCGGCGTCGGCTTCGAGATCACCTACGGTACGCCGGAGCAATTCACCAACTACATGAAGTCCGAGATCAAGAAATGGGCGAAGGTGGTGAAGGCTTCGGGGGCGAAGCCGGAGTAACGGTTGTATTGCCTCAAAACAAACCCCGCTGCGGCGGGGT
>JAEYXO010000085.1 GCA_023431245.1 Pseudomonadota bacterium
CCGGTACTTGAACTTGGCTGCGCCGGCCCTATCTAAGCAGCGTTGCATCCCTTATCCATTTCTGGAGCCTGAGAACCTATGAAACGTGTCTTTCTGCTGATCGCCACCAACTTCGCGATTCTCGCGGTGCTCAGCGTGACCATGCAGTTGCTGGGGATCGATGCCGCTCTGGAAAACGAGACCGGACTCAATCTCCAGGGCCTGCTCGTGTTCGCGGCCATCTTCGGTTTTGGCGGCGCCTTCATTTCGCTGTTCATCTCCAAATGGATGGCCAAGAAGACGATGGGCGTGCACGTGATCGAGGTGCCCTCGAACATGACTGAACGCTGGCTGGTCGATACCGTCAAGCGCCAGGCCGAGCGCGCCGGCATCGGCATGCCGGAAGTCGGCATCTACGACGCGCCCGATGTCAATGCCTTCGCCACCGGCTGGAACCGCAATGACGCGCTGGTCGCCGTCAGCACCGGCCTGCTCAACAACATGACCCAGGAAGAGGCGGAAGCCGTGCTCGGCCACGAGGTGAGCCACGTCGCCAACGGCGACATGGTGACGCTGACCCTGATCCAGGGCGTGGTCAACACCTTCGTCATCTTCCTGTCGCGCGTGATCGGCTTTTTCGTCGACCGCGTGCTGCTGAAGAACGAACGCGGGCAGGGGCCGGGCTTCTTCATAGCGACTATGGTCGCGCAGCTGGTGCTGGGTGTCCTGGCGAGCATGATCGTCTCCTGGTTCAGCCGTCAGCGCGAATTCCGCGCCGATGCGGGCGGCGCAGAACTGGCGGGCCGCCAGAAAATGATCGCCGCGCTGGAGCGCCTGAAGGGCAATCACGAGCAGACGGCACTGCCGGCGCAGATGGCGGCCCTCGGCATTTCGGGCGGCGGCGGTCTGGCGCGGCTGTTCATGTCCCACCCGCCGCTGGACGAGCGCATCGCCGCGCTGCGCAGCGGCCGCTGAGCTCACCGCAGGGCGGCAACAAAAAACCGCGCCCCCGGGCGCGGTTTTTTTTCGGCGGGCTTCCGCGTCAGGGACGCAGCAGCGGATCGCGCACGGCGCCGGTGATGCCGAGGTTGCCGCGTGCGACCACCAGGCCTTTGGACCCGAGTTCGGCATTGATGCGGCCGGCCAGCGCGCTGTCGGCTCCGATGTTGAGCGTGCCGCTGGCATTCAGCGGCCCCGAATTCAGCTGCAGCTGCTTGTAGGCCAGGCGTCCGCTACTGGCGCTGAGGGCGCCGCTGAGCGTATCGAAGCGGGTTTTGCCGCCGCGGGTGCCGCTGGCGGTCGGCGACTGGATGGCCCGCACCACGTCGACATTGTTCAGTTCCCCGTTGCTGATCGTGAATGCGGCTTCTGCCGCGCTGCCGTCGAACAGGGTGTCGAGGTCTTTGCCCTGCAGCGCGTAGCTGCCGTTGATGTTGATGGACCCGTTGGCGGAGAAATCCCGGGTGAAGGCGGGCAGCAGTTCCTGCAGACGGCCGTTCTCCAGGTTGAATTCGCCTTCGACGGCAATGCTGCTGCCCCATGCCGCCTTCAACGCGCCCTTGACACGGCCGCCGGCGAGGCGTCCTTCGATGCTGCTGACGGTGGCCTGTTTGCCGCTGATCTGCGCGGATACCGACAGGTCGCTGAACGGCAGTGCCGGGCCCACCGGCATCCGCCAGTCGCGGGCCTCGACGGTCAGCGCCATGCCGCTGTCCTTGGGGGCGAGGGTGACCGTCATCTTGCCATCGGTCATGCGCGCCCTCTGCATTGCGCCGCTGTTGCCGAAGGTCAGGGTGGCATCGAACTGCGGAACGTCCAGCGGCAAACCGGCGACTTTGACGCCGGTCAAACGCAGCTGGCGCAGCTGCAGTTCGGCATTGCCGCCGCCCTTGGCGAGCGCCGGCAGCAGTTGCACGCCCGGGGCTTCAATGTTCACCGCGTTGGCGGTGATGCTGTCGAATTCGCGTTCGCCGAGCAGCAAGCTCCAGGGCATCATCGGAATGGTGACGTTGTCGGCCCTGATCTGCTGCGCATTGCCGACGCTGACGCGCTCCAGTCTCAGTTCCTGTTCCGGATACACCGTGTAGCGCATGTTGGCGATGCGTACCGGCTGGCCCAGGCGCTGGCTGGCCAGCTCCTGCACGGCAGGCACGTAACCGGCCAGCGGCATCAGCTGCAGCGCGCCCAGCCCGCCGGCGAGCAGCACGACGAGTCCGACCACGGCAACCAGCCCCTTGCTGCGCGGCTTTTTCTCGGCGCGGAATGAGGAGGCCGCGTCACGCGCCTCGGCTTCCATGCGCAGCTTGCGGTCCGCCGCCGCGGCCTTGGCGCGCTCTTCGGCCTCGGCGCGGTAGCGCGCGTCGGCTTCGGCTTCGGCGCGGGCACGGGCGCGCAATTCCTCCTCGACCCGCGACTTGACGGTTTTTTCGGCGTTCTCGCGGAGCTCCTGTTCGCGCACGACGCGCGCAACGGCCTCGGTTTTTGCGCGCTCCTCGGCTTCGGCGCGGGCCTTGCGCTCGGCTTCCATCTGGGCCTTGGCCTTGGCGACCGCGGCCTCGGCCATCTGCGCCCGCTGCTCGGCCTCCTCGCGCGCGCGTTTCGCTTCCGCGCTTTCGCCGGCCGCGGCCTCGCGCGCGAGGCGTTCCGCATCCTCCCGTGCTTTCTGCGCGATCTGCAGCTGGCGGTCGGTTTCCTCGCGCGCCTTGCGTTCGGCCACCGTGCGCGCGGCGATTTCGGCCTGCGCCTTTTTCTCGGCTTCTTCCCGCTTGCGGCGCTCGGCCTCGATCACGGCCTCGACCTCGGCGCGCGCCTTCTGTTCGGCTTCAGCCTGCGCCTTGCGCACGGCTTCCTCGCGCAGCTCGCGTTCGGCCGCCACCTTGGCCTCGGCTTCCTCGCGGGCGCGGCGTTCCTCGGCCACCCGCGATTCCATCTCCTCGCGGGCACGGCGCTCCTCTTCGGCGCGGGTTTCGGCTTCAGCGGCCGCCTTGCGTGACTGTTCCTGCAGCGCGCGCAATTCCGCCTTGGCTTTCGCGTCGGCTTCGGCACGGGCCTTCTGGGCGGCTTCCTCGGCGATGCGGCGCTGCTCTTCCTCGCGCTGGCGCGCTTCGGCTTCGGCTTTTGCGCGTGCTTCGGCGGCAGCCCGGGCTTCGGCTTCGCTGCGTGCCTTGGCCTTGGCTTCCTCCAGCGCCTTCATTGCCGCAGCGGCTTTTTCCTGTGCCTCCGGGTCGGATCCCTGGGTGGCCGCCCGCGCTTCGGCGGCGGCTTTCGCGCGCGCGGCTTCCTCGGCCATCTGGCGCGCCTGGGCCACGGCATTCTCGGCGGCCTTGGCGCGTGCCTCGGCTTCCTCGAGTGCCTTGCGCTCCGCTTCGAGGCGCGCCTTGATCTCGGCTTCCATCCGCAGTCGGGCTTCGGCCTCGCGTTTGGCGGATTCCTGCGCGCGGGCGAGGGCTTCCGCCATCGCCTTCATCTGCGCCTCGAGTGCTTCGCGCGCCTTGGTTTCGGCGGCGGCATGGGCATTGGCTTCGGCTTCGGCTTTTTCCTGGGCTTCGGCCTCGGCCTTGGCCTTCGCTTCGGCAGTGGCCTTGGCCATTGCCTCGGCCTTGGCGCGGGTTTCGGCTTCGGCGCGCGCCTTGGCTTCCGCAGCCGCCTTCGCGGAAGCTTCCTGGGCGAGTTTGAGACGGGCTTCGGCGGCGGCCTTGGCCGTGGCATCCGCCGCCGCCTTGCTTTCGGCCTCCGCTTTGGCGCGGGCCTCGGCGGCGGCCTTGGCTGCGGCATCCGCCTTGGCCTTGGCTTCGGTTTCAGCCCTGGCGCGGGCTTCGGCCGCGGCACGGGCCTGGGCTTCCGCCTGCTGCCGGGCCTTGGCTTCCATCGCCGCCTTGGCGGCGGCCTGGGCGCGGGCCTTGGCCTGCGCTTCCTTCTGTTTGCGTTCCTCGGCTTCGGCGTTGATCTTGGCCACCGCATCCGGCGACGTGAAGTCGAGGTCCATTTCGCCGTCATCCGCTGCCGCGGGAGCCGGTGCCGCCGCCGCAGGGCGCGCTGCCGCAGGCGCTGAAGCCGCCGGTTTTGCCGCCGGACGTTCGGCGGGCGAGGAAAATACCTTGACGTAGCCCGACTTGGTCAGTTCCTCCAGGATGGACTCGACTTCCTTGATTTCGAGTTTGCTCTTGGCGACCAGCTCGGCGACCGTGGATTTGCCGTCAACCGAAAGAAAAATATTCCCGGATTGCCGGTCAAGCTTGGCGGTCTTGTTCTTGAAATCGAGGACGCCCTTGGAGGTCTTGGCGTAGACGGTTTGCGGGTGCATGGCTTAACACCGTGATTTAGTGGACAGTTTTGCCGAAGGCCGGCTGTTGGCGCGACACTCCGCATGCCGCCGGCCGTCCTCGGGGGGGCGGACGCGGCGGGTGTTCCCGGCATTGCTGGTGCCGGGTCATTATAGTTACTATAACCGGATACAACAAAAATGACGCATATGCAGCCGGATCCACTTCTGATCGCAGCAGACGGGCGCCTTGCCACGCGCGATGTCACCAACCAGGTAGATACCACGGATCCGCTGCCGGTCTCTTTCGAGGTTGCGCAGATCTACGAGCGGCTGTACCGTCGCGAATTCCCCTCGGGTCTGCTGCGGGTCTTTGCCGACATCGGACGCCTGTACCGCGGCGAATTTCCCGGTTATCACGCCTGCGAAACCGAATACCACGACATCCAGCACATCCTCGAGGTGACGCTGGCAATGGCGCGGCTGATGGATGGCTGCGTGCGCTCGACCAGTCCGCTGGTCATGAACGAGCGCCTGTTCCAGCTGGGCACGGTCAGTGCGCTGTTTCATGACATCGGTTACCTGCGGCGCCTTGACGACAAGGAAAAGCGGCACGGCGCCGAATACACGCGGACCCACGTCGGCCGCGGCGCGGAATTCATGTCCTGGTACCTGCCCGAGGTGGGGCTGGGTGAACTGGCTGATCCGGCCGCCCGGATCGTTCACTTCACCGGTTACGAGGTGCCGGTGAACAGTATCAATATCGATCCCCAGTACCGGATGGTCGGCAACCTGCTGGGCAGCGCCGACATTCTCGCGCAGATGGCCGACCGCTGCTATCTCGAGAAATGCCATGATCGCCTGTATCCGGAATTCGTGCTCGGCGGCATTGCCCGCCAGGTCGACGAGAAGGGCGAGGAAAAGGTGGTCTTCGAATCGCCGGCCGACCTGATTTTCAAGACCCCGGGATTTTTCAACGGTGCGCACAAGCGGCTGGAGCAGGACCTCGGCGGCGTCTACCGTTTCGTCGACCGGCACTTCGAGGGTCAGAACCTGTATTACGCCTTCGCGCGCCGGAACATCGATTACGCGCGCACCATCGCCGAGGCCCGCGACATTTCGCTGCTGCGCCGCAAGATGCCGGACAGCGGTTTCGCCGAAGCCGCCTGAGGCGGCCCCGGCATCGTATTCCCCGTTTTTCCGCGGCGCCGTTCAGGCGGTTTTCAGCAGGATTTTGCCCGTGTGCTGGCTGGATTCCATCAGCGCATGCGCCTTGGCCGCGTCGGCCAGCGGCAGCGTGCTGTGGGTGACCACGCGGATTTTCCCGGCGGCGATCAGCGGCCACACCTGTGATTCCAGTTCGCGCGCGATGCGTGCCTTGAAGGCGTCGGGGCGCGTGCGCAGCGTGGAGCCGGTGTAGACCAGTCGTTTCAGCATCACCGGCATCAGGTTGATGTCGACCTTGGAGCCGGCGCCGAAAGCGAGCTGGATGATGCGCGCGTCGTGGCTCGCGGCCTTGAAGTTTTTCTCGATGTTGGGGCCGCCGACGATGTCGAGGATCACGTTGGCGCCACCCTCGGTGCGCACGGCCTCGACGAAATCCTCAGCGCGGTAATCGATCACGCGGTCGGCGCCGAGGTCGCGGCAGATGCTGCAGCGCGCTTCCGGGCTGTCGGTGGCGATGACTTTCGCGCCGAAGGCCTTACCCAGCTGGATGCAGGTGGTGCCGATGCCGCCGGCGCCGCCGTGCACGAGGAAGGTTTCGCCGGCCTTGAGTCCGGCGCCGATGAAGACATTGCTCCAGACAGTGAAATAGGTTTCGGGCAGACCTGCGGCATCGACGATGTCGAGGCTCTGGGGTACGCCAAGGCAGTGTTCCGCATCGGCGGCCACGTATTCGGCATAACCGCCGCCGTTGGTCAGTGCGACCACGCGGTCGCCTTCCTTCCAGCGTTTCGCCGCGGCACCGAGGGCGACGACGGTGCCCGACACTTCGAGGCCCGGCAGGTCGGAAGCGCCGGCGGGCGCCGGATACAGGCCCTTGCGCTGCATGATGTCGGGGCCATTGATGCCGGCCGCAGCCACCTTGATCAGCACTTCGTGGGGTTTCGGCACCGGCAGCGGACGGCTGACCGGTTTCAGGACTTCGGGGCCACCGGGCGCGGAGATTTCGACGGCTTGCATGCTTGCTGGCAGGGTATTGCTCATGATGGTTCTCGGTTCCTCTATTTTCCGGATTCCCGGTATCTGCGGATGCGTTCCTTGAGCCCCGGCGTACTGACGGAGCGGGCCAGTTCGGCCATGTCTTCGGCGCGGCTGTCTTCGGTGCTGCGTCGGTGCAGGGCAGCGGCGGCGGCCGGCGCCAGCATGTCCACGGCGGTTTTGGCGTCCGCGATCAAGGCCGGCCAGTCCGCGCGCGCGGCGATGCGGGTCAGAAAACCGTCGGCGAGTGCGGTATCGGCATCAAAGCTGCGCGAATGCGACAGGATGTCGCGGGCGCGGTCGGCGCCTATGCGCTGGACCAGGCGGCGTGTGCCGAGCACGACGCCGAAGCGCAGTCCCGGCATGCGGAAGCTCGTGCCGGGTTCGGCGACGCGCAGGCCGCAACTGGCGACGAGATCGGCACCGGCGCCGAAGACGCGGCCGTGGGCCAGTGCCAGCGTTTCATGCGGCGCGTGATGGAGCGCCTGCAGCAGCGTCTCGATGCGGATGAAACGCAGCGCGAGGTCACCCTCGCTTTGGGACTGAACATCGGTGAAATCGAAGCCGGCGCAGAAGTGCGGGCCGGCGCCGTCGAGGATCAGCAGCCGCGTGCCGTCGGTGGCGGCGTATTCGACGGCGTCCAGCAGGGCTTCCACCAGTGACGCGGACAGCGCATTGGCTTTCTGCGG
>JAEYXO010000090.1 GCA_023431245.1 Pseudomonadota bacterium
TGCCGAACAGCACGACCTTGCGCGTCGGCCGCTGCGGGCGCGGCGTCAGGGTCTGGAAAATCAGCAGCGTGTCGATGAAATGATCCAGCGTGTCGACCAGCATGCAGCCGGTCTGCCGCGCCAGCGCCACCCATACACGGTCGTCGCCGGCGAGTGAGCCGGTGTGCGAGGCCGCTGCCGCAAGACCCTGCTGGGTGCGGCCGCCCTTCAGGATCACCACCGGCTTCGAGGCTTTCGCGTTGCGCAGGATGTCGAACAGCCGGCGGCCGTCCTTGGCGGTTTCGATGTACATGCCGATCACTTTGGTCTGCGGATCGGCAAGGTAGAACTCGAGCAGGTCGGAAGGCGTGACATCGGCGCAGTTGCCGACGGTGACGAGTCCGGAGAACTTGACGCCCCGCGACAGGCCGCGGCGGATGATGTCGGTGCCGAGCCCGCCGCTCTGCGACACGATGCCGACGTGACCGACTTCCTTGGGTCCGATTTCGGCAAAGGTGACGCGGCCGCGCGGCGTATAGATGCCCAGGCAGTTCGGCCCCAGCAGGCGCATGCCGCCGGCTTTTGCCGCCTGCACCAGCTCGTCCTGCAGGCCCTTGCCTTCGTCAACCTCGCCAAAGCCGCTGGAGATGACCTGCGCAAAGCGCACATGGCCCTTTGCCGCCGCGAGCATGCCCGGAATCTGCGCGCCGGACACCGCGATGTACGCATAGTCCACCGGCTTGGGCGTGTCGGCCAGCGACTTGTAGGCCGTGAGCCCGTCGATTTCGGCCGCGCCGGGGTGGATCGGATAAATGTCGCCGCTGAAGCCGAATTCGCGGATGCGGCGGATGAACACGTTGGGCAGCGCATTGCCCTTGGTCGACGCGCCGATCACGGCAACGGTTTTCGGCGCAAACAGGGGGGTGAATTGTTCGATGATGTTCATGTGTTCGTTCCTGCGATCAGCCGAGGATGAAGCGGGCATCGACGGCGACAGCGCCGCTCTCGGAGACGATCAGCGGGTTGATGTCGGCTTCGCTGATGTCGGCGGCATGCTTCAGCAGCAGACCATCCTCGCCGCCGATTTTCAGCAGCACGTCGATGATCGCCTCGCGCGAGGCGGGTTTGCCGCCGCGCGCGCCTTTCAGGATCGCCGCCGCCTGCAGTTCGTCGAGCATCTCCTCGGCATCGATGCGCGCGATCGGACACAGCCGGAAGGACACGTCCTTGAAAACTTCCACAAAAATGCCGCCGAGGCCGACCATCACCAGCGGCCCGAACTGCGGGTCGCGCAGCCCGCCGATCACCAGCTCATGGCCGGCCGGCGCCATTTCCTCGACCAGGAAACCCTCGATGCGCGCGCCCCTGATTTTCGGCGCGGCGAGCATGCCTTCGATCGCGGCCTTCACTTCGGCGGCCGAGCGCAGGTTGATTTTCACGCCGCCGGCATCACTCTTGTGCAGGATGTCGGGCGACATCACTTTCACGACCACCGGGGCCTGCAGCCCGTCCATCACCGCATCGGCGTCGGCCGCGCCCTTGGCGACGCGCGACTGCGGCACGCGGATGCCGTAACCGGCCAGCAACTGTTTGCCGGCGCTTTCGTCGAGCGCGCCGCGGCCTGCGGCCTTTGCCGTGGAAACGATTGTATGTAATTGATTTTGAATCATATTTTTCTGCCGGTCACTTCGCCAATGATGCCGGTGTGGACGCGTCCTTCACGGAACTGGGCCGAACGCAGGATGTTCACCACTGCCGGAATGTTGTGTTTCAGGCCCTGGATGTCGAAACCCTCCAGCGCTTCCACCAGTTTGTCGACCGCCGCTTCGCGCGTGGCCGCGCGCACGATGACCTTGGCGATCATCGGATCGTAGTGCGGCGTGACGTCGCGGCCTTCGGCATAACCGGTATCGACGCGGATGCCCTCGCCTTCGGGCGGACGGAACACCGTCAGTTTGCCCGGGGAGGGAAAGAAGTTTTTCGGGTCTTCGGCATACACCCGCGCCTGGATCGCGTGGCCCTTCACTTCGGCCTTTCCCGGCAGGATGTCGGACAGCTTTTCACCGGCCGCCGAACGGATCTGCGCACGCACCAGATCCACCCCGGTGACTTCCTCGGTGACGCCGTGTTCCACCTGCAGCCGCGTGTTCATTTCGAGGAAGTTGAAGGAACCGTCGGCGCCGAGCAGCATCTCGACCGTGCCGATGTTGTCGTAGCCCATCGTGCGCATGATGCCGGCGATCTGCTCGGCCACCGCAACCGCCTTGTCGCGCGGAATCAGCGGCCCCGGCGCTTCTTCGATGACTTTCTGGTTGCGGCGCTGGGTCGAGCAGTCGCGCTCGAACAGGTGCATCGCGCCGCCATGCCGGTCGCCGAGGATCTGGAATTCGACATGGCGCGGACGCTCGATCAGTTTCTCGAGATAAACCTCGGTGGTGCCGAAACCGCGGCCGGCCATCGAACGCGAACGTTCAACCGCGGTCAGCAGTTCGGCTTCGTCCTTCGCCGGCAGCATGCCGATGCCGCCGCCGCCGCCCGCCGGCTTCACCAGCACCGGAAAGCCGATCCTGCGCGCGGCAGCGATGATCGTGTCGTTGTCGTCGGGCAGCACATCCGAACCGTGCGACATCGGCATGCCGTACTGCGCGGCAATGTCGCGGGCGCGGGTCTTGTGGCCCATGGCATCGATCCATTTCGGAGACGGCCCGATGAAATGCGCGCCGGCGTCGATCACGCGCTGCGCAAAACCGGCGTTCTCCGAAAGAAAGCCGTAGCCGGGATGCAGGCCGTCGGCGCCGGATTTTTTCAGCACCTCGATGATGGTGTCCTGGTTGAGATAACTTTCGCGCGCCGGCGCGGGGCCGATGGCAAAGGTCTGGCTCGCCATTTCCAGGTAAGGCGCGTGGTTGTCGGCTTCGGAATACACCGCCACCGACGGGATGCTCATTGCATTGAGCGCGCGCAGCACGCGGGCGGCAACGGCGCCGCGATTGACCACCAGTACTTTATTGAACATCGCTTGCAGGTTCCGCAATCAGGATGAAAAAAGAAACGGGGACGCGGCCTTTGGGTGTTGGGTGCGCGCCCCGCGTTTCACGAAAACTCAGTAGCTGGTCGGCCAGCTGCGCATCAGGTGCTGCCCGACGCCCCTGGTCATGCGCAGCTTGTAAACGTCGAGCATGCGGATCAGGTAGTCGCGGGTGTCCTGCGGCCGGATCACCGACTGCGCCGCATACACCGCGGCGAGACCCCAGACATCGGCACCCTTGCGGATGTCGGCCAGCGCTTCCTCGAAACCCGGCTCGCCGTGGCCGACGCCATGCACGATCTTGGTTGCGAAATCCGGGCTCATGAAGCTGCCTTCGGCCGAGGGCCAGGCACCGACCTCGTCGGAATGGCGCCCGCCGCCCATGCAGACATAGGCGCGGCCGTAACTCTTGCGCACGATGACCGAAATGTGCGGCACGGTGACCAGGGTCATCGCGTTCATGAAGTTCATGATCTTGCCCGGCGCGCCGGCGCGTTCCGCCTCGGTGCCGATCTGGAAGCCCGGGGTGTCGACCAGCATCACGAAGGGGATGTTGAAGGAATCGCACATCACGATGAAATCGACGATCTTGCGGCAGGCGTCGGCATCGA
>JAEYXO010000149.1 GCA_023431245.1 Pseudomonadota bacterium
TCCTCCCCCACCCTGCACCCTGCGTTGCCGGGGATGTGCGCGTGCCTGTGGGGAAGGGGCGGTCGGCAGTGCAGGCCCCTTCCCCACGGGGCTTGTTATAAGTATTTGATTTTATTGAAAAAATAAACCCGGCCGTCGCCGGCCGGGTTTTGAGGGCTGCCGATGCGTGCCGGCAGTTCTTTTGCGGATGCTGCGGGATCAGGACTCCGCGGCCTTGCCCTCGACGACGCGCAGCTGCGGACGTTCTTTCGGCGCGCGCAGTTCGTGTTTGTCGGCGAAGAGCAGGCACTGCGGGCCGATGTCGGCGATGGTGTTGCAGCCGAGCAGGGCCATGTTGCGGTGGATTTCGTCGCGGTAGATGGCCAGCGCGCGCGCCGCGCCGGCTTCGCCGCCGGCGGCCACGCCATAAAGTGTCGAGCGGCCGACCATCACCGCGTTGGCGCCCAGCGCCAGCGCCTTCACCACGTCGCTGCCGCGGCGGATGCCGCTGTCCATGAAGATGGTCGCGCGTTTGCCGACTGCGTCGACGATTTCCGGCAGCACTTCGATCGGCGAGACGATGCCGTCGAGGTTGCGCCCGCCGTGGTTGGAGACGTCGATGCCGTCGGCGCCGTGGTCGACCGCGGTGATCGCGTCCTGCGGGTCGAGGATGCCCTTGACGATGAGCTTGCCCGGCCAGATCTTGCGCAGCGCGTCGAGGTCGTCCCACTTGATCGAGTCGGTGCGCAGGCTGGCGCGTCCGGGCGGGCCCTTGGTCATTTTCGCCTTGGCGGCTTCCGGGTAGTTGGCATACATCGGCATGCCGGTGGTCATCAGGTAGCGACCCATCACGCCCATCAGCCAGCGCGGGTGGGTCGCCATGTCCCACATGTTGCGCGCGTTGAAGCTGAAGGGCAGCGTGAAGCCGTTGCGCAGGTTGTATTCGCGGTTGCCGGCGGAGACGCCGTCGACGGTGACCACCAGCGTCTTGTAGCCGGCAGCTTTGGCGCGGTTGACCAGTTCATGCGACATCGAGCGGTCGGGCCACAGGTAGAGCTGGAACCAGAGGTCGCCGCCGGCTTCGTCGGCGACGCGTTCCATCGCGGTGATCGAGCCGGTGGCGAGCGTGAAGGGGATGCCGGCGGCGCGCGCGGCTTTGGCGAGCTTGATCTCGCCTTCATGCCACAGCAGGCCGGCGACGCCGGTGGGGGCGATCACCAGCGGCATCTTGTATTTCGTGCCGAAGATCTCGGTGTCCTGGCTGCGCTTGGAGACGTCGACGAAGGTGCGGGTGCGGAAGCGGATGCGGTCGAACACTTCGCGGTTGTTGCGCAGCGCGACTTCGTCTTCGGTGCCGCGGTCGACGAATTCGAAGAAGCCGCGCGGCACGCGTTTCATCGCGATCTTGCGCAGGTCGAAAATGTTGTAGGCCTTCAGGTTGTTGCTCATGGGTGGGTTCCTGGTGTTGTGCTCGGGATTGCGGGCGCGGGGCGCCGGTTGTGCATTGTGGACGTGTCGTGGCTTGCAGGCTGCAGGCGAGGCCCGAAAATACCGCGAACAGGCCCCCTGTGGCTAGTGCCCGCGCGGCGGCGCCGGGGAAGTCCGCGATCTGGTCCGGCCGGCCGGATTGCTGGCATACTCGTCCGGGTCAGTTGACATCACTACAGGGGAGTCAGGGTCACATGAAAGTTCTGGTCATCCACGGCGCCGGTCTCGACATGCGCGGCAAGGTGCAGCTCGAGGTGTTCGGGCCGCTGACGCTGGCGCAGTACGAGGAGCATATCCGCGGCTACGCGAAGGAGCTCGGCATCGAGGTCGAGTTTTTCCATTCCAACATCGAGGGCGAGGTGGTCAACCGGCTCTACGCCGCCTTCAACAGCGACATCGCCGGCTGCGTGATCAATCCCGGCGGCTACACGATGGTCACCGGCCCGCTGCGTGCGGCGGTGGCGCAGATGAAATTCCCGGTGATCGAGGTGCACCTCAGCAATCCGACCGCGCGCGGCACGGTGTCGGTGTTCCAGCCGGTGTGCAAGGCCTCGGTTTACGGGCTGGGCGTCGAGAGCTACAGACATGCGCTGGCGGGGCTGAAGCTGCTGGTGAATAGAAAGTAGTCTGACCGGATCGTCATTCCGGCGTCCGCCGGAACGACGGCGCAGATGGAAAGTCATGGGGGAGATGAGCGTTGAAATTCGGTGACTACGTCAAGCTGAAGTCCCTGGCCACGCCCGCCGGCTTCCGGGAAAACCTGCAGCGCATGGGCCTGCCGATGCCCTGCGACGACACGCTGGAGGCGGCGCCGGCATCGCCGATGGCGCAGCCGCTGACGATCGACGGCATGACCATCGGCAACCGCTACACGGTGCATCCGATGGAGGGCTGGGACGCCGAAGCCGACGGCCGGCCATCGGACAACACGCGCCGCCGCTGGCAGCGTTTCGGCGCTTCCGGGGCGAAGCTGATCTGGGGCGGCGAGGCGGTGGCGGTGCGCCCCGACGGCCGCGCCAATCCCAACCAGCTACTGCTCAACGATTCGACCGAAGCCGCGGTCGGCGCGATGCGCGAGGCGCTGGTCGCCGAACACCGCGCGGCGATGGGTAGCGATGACGGCCTCGTGGTCGGCCTGCAGCTGACGCACTCGGGCCGCTTCTGCAAGCCCAATGACCACCACAAGCAGGAGCCGATGATCCTCTACCGGCATCCGATCCTCGACCGGAAGTTCAAGCTGGCGGCGGATTACCCGGTGATGAGCGACGGCGACATCCGCGCGCTGATCGACTGTTATGTGCAGAACGCGAAACGCGCGGCGAAACTGGGTTTCCAGTTCGTCGACGTCAAGGCCTGCCACGGTTATCTCGGCCATGAATTCCTGTCGGCGAAAACCCGTGCAGGCGAGTTCGGCGGTTCGCTGGAGAACCGCACGCGCTTCATGCGCGAGATCGTCGCCGGCATCAAGGCCGAGGCGCCGGGCCTGAAACTCGGCATGCGCATCTCCGCCGCCGACCTCGTGCCCTTCCGCCCCGATCCGGCGCTGACCACCGCGGAGGCGATGGGGCCGGGCGCGCCGGAAGAGTTTGCCGGACTGCTGCCGTACCGCTACGGTTTCGGCCACAACGAGAGCGATCCGCTGGCGATCGATCTCAGCGAAACGAAGGCAGTGATTGCCATCGCGCGCGACCTCGGCATCAGGCTGTTCAACATCACGCTCGGCAGCCCGTACTACAACCCGCACCTGACGCGCCCCGCGCTCTATCCGCCCTCGGACGGCTACCACCCGCCGGAAGACCCGCTGATCGGCGTGATGCGCCACCTGAACGTCGTGCGCGAACTGAAGCAGGCCTTCCCCGACCTCGCCTTCGTCGGCAGCGGCTACACCTACTTGCAGGAATTTCTGCCCTATGTCGCGCAGGCGGCGGTGCGCCAGGGCTGGACCGACAGCGTCGGCCTCGGCCGCATGGTGCTTGCCTATCCGGAGTTGCCCGCCGACGTGCTCGCCGGGCGGCCGTTACAACGCAAACGCCTCTGCCGCACCTTCAGCGACTGCACCACCGCGCCGCGCCACGGCCTGGTGTCAGGCTGTTATCCGCTGGATGCGCATTACAAGAAGTCGCCGGAGATGGTGAAGGTGGCACAGATCAAGAAGGCGGCGAATATTTCTTGATGCCATAAAAAAATAAATAAAATCAATTGTTTATGACAACTGTGACTAAAAAAATGCAGGGCACCCCCTGGCAACTTCATACCGGATAGCAAAACGTTAAGAGGTGTGCGATGTGGCATGTTGCTCTTGGTTTGGGCATTTTAATCACGGCCTTTGTCCTGAAGCCGTTTTATTTTTCGGTGTTCTTTCAATCAGGCATGACGGTAAATGCCGATTACTATCGCATGCAGCAAATGGCAGAGATATGTCTTGCCGTTGGCCTTGTGATTGGTTGGTACCTTGAGCGGCGACTGGCACTTAAAACGCGATTGCCACATCCAGTTCCCGGTTATTGGGCATTGAAAACAGGTGTTTGGATGTTCTTCCTGGTTTGGGTGACTTCCATAGCGAGCCGAACCATTCCGTACGCGGTGTACTGGATTGGCGCTTTTCCTACGCGCTATTTAATTCAGTCTCAATTACCCGGGGTCATGGCAAACGCGCTGGTTCTTTATGGGTTAGCTCGCGTATTTTTATGCGCTACTCCATCTATCAACATTAGGAAGTAGTCCGGTAGGGCGCATAAGCGCAGCGCCATGCGCCGCATGCAGCCATCCGCCGGATGGCGCCGTTCCGCGGCTTCTCCCAAGGGGAACTTCCTGCACGGTGATGCGGGACCAGGACGCCGATTATTGGGAAGGTTTTTAGGCGGTCTCAGCCGGTCGTCGCAATTGCCGTCGCCAGTTCTTTTGGTGAAGTGCCCAGCGCGAGCAGCGATTTCACCAGCAGGTCGATGGATACCGAAGCGTCGGCAGCCTCCATCTTGGCGATGCGGGACTGACTGGACTCGATCAATTTGGCGAGAGCGACCTGGCTCAGTCCCTTTTTGAGTCGTTTGTTCCTGAGTGATTCGCTCAGGGCCAGCTTCATCGCGATATAAGCTGATTCCTCGGCAGTGAGGCCGAGGAAATCGTCGGTGTTGCCGATTTTCCATCCGGCTTTTTCCAGTTTCTTGCGTTTAGCGGTTCTCATGGAAGGCATGATATGTCTGATATGACATAATTTCAAGTGGGCGCATATTGCGTAGGGCGCATAAGCGCAGCGTCATGCGCCGCATGCAATCGGCCATCCGGCAGATGGCGCCGCTTTGCGGCTGATCCGCCCTACGAGTTCTGTTTCAGGTGATGCCGTGCAGCGCCAGCAGCGTATTCATCCGTGCCACCGCCAGTTCCGGCTTCTGCAGCAGGCCTGCTGCATCGGCCAGCCGGAACAGTTCCACAAAATGCATCAATGACCGCGCACTCTGCTGGCCGCCGACCATCGTGAAGTGCTCCTGGTGGCCGTTGAGCCAGGCCATGAACACGACGCCGGTTTTGTAGAAGCGCGTCGGCGCGCGGAAGATGTGGCGCGACAGCGGCACGGTGGGCACGAGGATGGCGTCGAATTTGGCACGGTCGTTTTGCGCCAGTGCGAGCAGCGCGGCGCTGGCGGCCGGGGCGATGGCGTCGAAGATGCCCAGCAATGCATCGCTGTGGCGCTGGTTGTCCGAATCACCGATTTCGTCGCCGGCAATGAGTTCGGCGTAGTTGAAGTCGTCGCCGGTGTACATGCGCACACCCGCGGGCAGGCGGCGGCGGACGGCGATTTCGATGTCCTTGTCGAGCAGCGACATCTTGATGCCGTCGACCTTGGCGGCATTGGCCTTGATCACGCCGAGGGCGGTTTCGACCGCCTGCGCGTTGTCGGTGCTGCCCCAGTAGCCTTTTAATGCGGGGTCGAACATGTCACCGAGCCAGTGCAGGATCATCGGCTGTTTGGCCTGGCGCAGGATGCGGTCGTAGACTTTTTCGTAGTCGGCGGGGCCACGCGCGACTTTCGCCAGCGCGC
Source organism: Pseudomonadota bacterium (assembly GCA_023431245.1). Lineage (GTDB taxonomy): Bacteria > Pseudomonadota > Gammaproteobacteria > Burkholderiales > SG8-41. The sequence continues at coordinate 5,507 of JAEYXO010000149.1, forward strand.
GGCTGGCCATCAGTACGATGCGGCCGCCGGCGGCTTCGATGGCTTCGACCTGTTCCTCGTAGGCGCGTATGACGTCGTCGATGGTTTTCGCATCTTCCGGCGCCAGCTGATCGGTGCCGCAACCGGAGGCGAGCAGCGCACCGGGGAAATCCTTCGCGGCATCCACCGAGCGGCGGATCAGTTCCAGCGACGCGGGCCAGTCCATGCCCATGCCGCGCTGCGCGGTGTCCATCGCTTCGGCGACGCCGAGGCCGAGACTCCACAGGTGGCGGCGATAGGCGAGGGTCGCGTCCCAGTCCACCGCACAGCCGATCCAGGGATCGATGTCGGCGCGCGGATCGGCGGCGACGTGGGCGG
>JAEYXO010000168.1 GCA_023431245.1 Pseudomonadota bacterium
GCGGGCCTGGCGCGCGCGCCACGGCGGGCGGCGGGATCAGGACTCCGGCTGATTGTCTGGCGCAGCGAGCGCTGCGGCGCGCGCCGCGGTCACCGCGTCCGCAGGACTGATTTCGACGATCTTGCGCCTCGATTTCGCACCGGCGCGCAGCTGTACCGCGGTTCGCGGCAGCTCCAGCGCGGCGGCGATCCAGGCGAGCAGGGCCTCATTGGCGCGGTCATCGACCGGCGGCGCGGCGACATGGATTTTCAGTGCATCGCCGTGCAGGCCCGCGGCCGTGGTGCGGCGCGCGCCGGGCCGGGCATGGATCTGCAGGGTCAGGCGCGCGGCCTGCGCGTCGTAACGATGCCAGCCGCTCACCGCAGCAGCTGCATCGCCTCGGATTCAAGCCAGGCGACCGGCAGCATCAGCAGCAGCTGGCAGACGACCAGCAGGAACAGCGGCGACAGGTCGACGTTGCCCACCGGCGGAATCCGGCGCCGGAATATGCGCAGGAAGGGCCGCGTCATCGCGTCGAGCAGCGGTGCGACCGGGCTGCCGGGATTGATCCAGGACAGCAGGGCCTGCAGCAGCGTTGCCACCAGCACGATGTAGATCAGCATCTTGATGACGCCGATGACGGCGAGCAGCGCCAGCCCGATCATGGCGAGGCCCACCTCGGCGCCGAAACGGAAGCCGCGGACCTGCGTCACCACCAGCAGCTCGAGCAGCTGCATCAGCCAGGCCAGCAGCAGCGTCGGCAGGTCCAGCCCCCACAGGCCCGGAATGAAGCGCCGCGCCGGCCGCACCATGAAGTCGGTCAGCGCATTGACGAAATCGGCCAGCGGATTGCGGTAGGGCGCGCGCACCCACTGCAGGTAGAAGCGCAGCAGCAGGGCCAGGGTCAGCAGGCCGAAGGCGACCTGGGCGATGAAAATCAGGGCATTGGCGAGCATGCGGGCGGGTGTTCCTAGGGGTCAATCCTTGCCGAGGGTGTCGCCGAGCTCGGCCGAACGCTCAGCCGCCGCGCGCACCGCGCGGATGAAGGCGGCCTTGACTTCCGCGGCATCCAGCGCGCCGATCGCGCGTTCGGTGGTGCCGCCTTTCGAGGTCACCCGCGCGCGCAGCGTGGCCGGATCGGCGTCGCCGGTTGCGGCGAGCTTCACCGCGCCGGCAAAGGTCTGCAGCGCGCTCTGCCGCGCGACCTCCGCGGACAGCCCCAGTTCGCGTCCTGCCTGTTCCAGGGCCTCGATGAAATAGAAAACATAGGCCGGCCCGCTGCCGGACACCGCCGTCACCGCGTCGAGCGCGCCTTCCTCGTCGACCCAGAAGGTGCCGCCGACGGCGGCCAGCACGCCCTCGGCGTCGCTGCGCTGCTGCGCGCTGACGCCCGGCAGCGCATAAAGGCCGGTGATGCCGGCGGCGACCAGTGCGGGCGTGTTGGGCATCGCGCGCACGATCGCCGCGTGGCCGCCCAGCCAGCGTGCGAGATCGCCGCCGCGGATGCCGGCGGCGATGCTGATCACCAGCTGGCTCTTCAGCGCGGGCGCCAGCGCAGCCGCAACTACGCGCATCTGCTGCGGCTTCACCGCGAGCACGATGCAGTCGGCGCCTGCCGCCGCGGCCGCGGGATCGGCCGAGGTGCGGATGCCGAACTGCTGTTCGAGGCGGGCCCGTGCCTCGGGCAGCACGTCGACGGCCTGCAGTGTGGAGGGCTGGCGGCCCCGGCCGACGAGGCCGCCGATGATCGCCGCAGCCATGTTGCCGCCGCCGATGAATGCGATGTTCATTGATGAAATCGGGCGAGCGGCCGGTGAGCGGTGAGCGGTGAACAGTGAACGGTGATCATCGATCAGGGCCGGTGTCCGGAATGAGTGAAAGTTCCGGGCATTATACGGTTCACTGCTTACCGTTCACCATTCACGGCTTGTCGTTTGCCGAAAATCGCGGTGCCCACGCGCACCAGCGTAGCCCCCTCGGCGATCGCCGCTTCGAGGTCGTCGGACATGCCCATCGACAGGGTGTCGGCCACAAGGTCCTCCGCCTGCAGCGGCTGCAGCAGGCGGTGCAGCACAGCAACGCGCCGGCGCTGCAGCGCCGCGTCCGGGGTCGGCTCGGGGATCGCCATCAGCCCGCGCAGCCGCAGCCTCGGCAGCCCGCGGATGAAGGCGGCGAGGGCGCGTTCGGCGCCGGGCTCGACGCCGCTCTTGCTGGCTTCGCCGCTGACATTGACCTGGATCAGCACGTTGAGCGGCGGCAGCTGTGGCGGGCGCGCGTCATTGAGGCGCTGCGCGATCTTTTCGCGCTCGACGCTGTGCACCCACGCAAAGTGTTCGGCGATCGGCCGTGTCTTGTTGCTCTGGACCGGCCCGATGAAATGCCATTCGATGCCGCCGAGATGTGACAGTTCGGTGATTTTTGCGACGCCTTCCTGCACGAAGTTTTCGCCGAAGGCGCGCTGTCCGGCCTGCCAGGCGGCGAGCACCGCATCTGCGCCGAAGGTCTTGCTGACCGCGAGCAGCTTCACGCTGTCCGGCGTGCGATTCGCGGCGGCCGCGGCACGCGTGATGCGCCCGTGTACGGCTTGCAAGTTATCGGCGATTGTGACCATAATTTCAGCGCGCTCAGGGCCCGGTTTTCATGCGTGTCCGGCACGCGGGCGCGCGGAAGGCACCCTGCTCAGCCCACTCCCAAGGGAATTATAAATGGACATCTCCGAACTGCTGGCCTTCGTCGTCAAGAACAAAGCCTCCGACCTGCACCTGTCCTCCGGCCTGCCGCCGATGATCCGGGTGCACGGCGACGTGCGCCGCATCAACCTGCCGGCGCTGGAGCACAAGGATGTCCATGCGATGGTCTACGACATCATGAACGACGGCCAGCGCAAGTTCTACGAGGAAAACCTCGAGTGCGACTTTTCCTTCTCCATTCCCAACCTTGCGCGCTTCCGCGTCAACGCCTTCGTGCAGCACCGCGGCGCCGGCGCCGTGTTCCGGACCATCCCGTCCAAGGTGCTGAGCCTGGAAGACCTGAAGGCGCCCAAGGTGTTCGTCGAGATCGCCAACCAGCCGCGCGGCGTGGTGCTGGTGACCGGCCCCACGGGGTCGGGCAAGTCGACGACACTGGCGGCGATCATCAACCACATCAACGAGAACGAGCAGGGCCACATCCTGACGGTGGAAGACCCGATCGAATTCGTGCACGAATCGAAGAAATGCCTGATCAACCAGCGCGAGGTCGGCCCGCACACGCTGTCCTTCGCCAATGCGCTGCGCTCGGCGCTGCGCGAGGACCCGGACATCATCCTCGTCGGCGAGATGCGCGACCTCGAGACCATCCGCCTCGCGCTGACCGCCGCCGAAACCGGCCACCTGGTGTTCGGCACGCTGCACACCAGTTCCGCCGCCAAGACCATCGACCGGATCATCGACGTGTTCCCGGCCGAGGAAAAGGAAATGATGCGCGCGATGCTGTCGGAGTCGCTGCGCGCGGTGATTTCGCAGACGCTGCTGAAGACCAAGGACGGCAGCGGCCGCGCCGCGGCGCACGAGATCATGATCGGCACGCCGGCGATCCGCAACCTGATCCGCGAAAACAAGGTGGCGCAGATGTATTCGGCGATCCAGACCGGCGCCCAGCTCGGCATGCAGACGCTGGACCAGAACCTGGTGGACCTGGTCAAGCGCAACATCGTCTCCGCCGAAGAGGCGCGCGGCAAGGCGATGAACAAGGATCTGTTCCGCTGACCCCGCGCTGACGCGGGCACCGGGACAACTAAGGGGAGTACAGCATGGAAAGAGAACAGGCAGTCAAGTTCATGCACGACCTGCTGAAGGCGATGGTCTCGAAAAAGGCCTCGGACCTGTTCATCACCGTGGGTTTTCCGCCGGCGATCAAGCTCGACGGCAAGATGACGCCGGTGGCGAGCCAGGCGCTGACCGCGCAGCACACCGCCGAACTCGCGCGCGGCATCATGAACGACAAGCAGGCCGGCGAGTTCGAGGCGACCAAGGAGTGCAACTTCGCGATAAGCCCCGGCGACATCGGCCGCTTCCGCGTCAACGCCTTCATGCAGCAGGGCCGCGTCGGCATGGTGCTGCGGACCATCAACACCTCGATCCCGAAATTCGACGACCTCAAGCTGCCGCCGGTGCTGAAGGACGTGGTGATGACCAAGCGGGGGCTGATCATCATGGTCGGCGGCACGGGTTCGGGCAAGTCGACCTCGCTGGCGGCGATGATCGGCTACCGCAACGAGAACAGCTACGGCCACATCATCACCATCGAGGACCCGATTGAATACGTGCACGACCACAAGAACTGCGTGGTCACCCAACGCGAGGTCGGCGTCGACACCGAGAACTGGCATGCCGCGCTGAAAAACACGCTGCGCCAGGCGCCTGACGTGATCCTGATCGGCGAGATCCGCGACCGCGACACGATGGACCACGCGATCGCCTTTGCCGAAACCGGCCACCTGGCGATGGCGACGCTGCACGCCAACAGCGCCAACCAGGCGCTGGACCGGATCATCAACTTCTTCCCGGAAGAGCGCAAACACCAGCTGCTGATGGATCTGTCGCTGAACATCCGCGCGCTGATTTCCCAGCGCCTGATCCCGAAGAAGGACGGCAAGGGCCGAGCCGCCGCGGTCGAGATCCTGCTCAATTCGCCGCTGATCGCCGACATGATCTTCAAGGGCGAGGTGCACGAGATCAAGGGCATCATGGCCAAATCGCGCGAGCTGGGCATGCAGACCTTCGACCAGCACCTGTTCGACCTCTACGAGGCCGGCGAAATCAGCTACGAGGACGCGCTGCGCAACGCCGACTCGATGAACGAGCTGCGGCTGATGATCAAGCTGAACAGCAAGGATGCCAAGGACAAGGACGTCATGACCGGCATCGAGCACCTCAACCTTGTCTGAGCGCAGCCCCGCTCCGCGGACACGCCGGCCCCCGGGCCGGCGTTTTTGTTGATGGATGCCGTTCCCTTCGGCCTCGCCACCTGGGCGGCCTGCGCCGTCATCGTCGGCGCAGCCTACGTGATCTTCGGCATCACCGCCTTCGGCGCGGCGATGTTCACGGTGCCGGCGCTGTCGTACTTCTTCCCGCTCGACTACGTGCTGCCGATGTGCGTGATCCTCGATGTCTCGGCGGCCTTCGCGCTCGGCTCGCGGTTTTCCAGGGACGCCGACCTGGGCGAACTGAAATGGATGGCGCCGTTCTCGCTTGCCGGTGCGGTGGCCGGCGTCACCGCGCTGGTGACCATCCCGCAGCAGGCGACGATTGCCGCCTTCGGCGTGTTCCTGTTTTTCTACGGGCTTTATTCACTGCTGTCCCGCGCGCCGCAGATCGGCATCGCGCGCCATCCCTGGGCGGTCATTTCGGGATTCTGCGGCGGCGCCGCCGGCACGCTGTTCGGCGTCGGTGCGCCGCCGTACGCGATCTACCTGTCGCGCCGCCTTCCCGACAAGGCGGTGCTGCGCGCGACGCTGTCGAACATGGTGCTGCTGTCGACGTCCATCCGCGCACTGGTCTTCCTCGCTGGCGGCCTGATGCTGTGGGACCGCATCCTCGGCGCGCTGCTGCTCTTGCCCTTCGCGCTGGGCGGCATCTGGGCAGGCCACCGCATCCAGCTTAAGGCTTCGCGCGAGACCTTGCTGAAGGTGATCGGTGTTTTGCTGCTGCTGATCGGGACCTCGCTGATCTTGCGGGTGTTGCGCTGATGCCCCTGTGGCCATATCATAAGTATTTGATTATATTGATATTTTTGTATTTCAGATGTTGATGGACCGCAGTCCGTCTGACTTGATGCCGTAACGGGGCACACTGGGTTCGGCGGCATCAAGCCGGCGTGGTCCGCGATCCAGCGGGCTGGCCACACCGCGCCCGCCCTTGTTCATGACGTGCGTGTAAATCATCGTCGTTTCCACGCTCTGGTGGCCCAGCAGTTCCTGCACCGTGCGGATGTCGTAACCGCCTTCGATCAGGTGTGTCGCGAAGGAATGGCGCAGCGTGTGGCAGCTCACCGGTTTGGTGATGCCCGCCGCGCGGGCCGCCTGCTTGACCGCGCGGATCAGGTAATTTTCATAGACATGATGGCGGCGGATTTCACCGCTGCGCTTGTCCGTCGACAGCTTGTGCGAGGGGAACACGAACTTCCAGCCCCAGTCCTGCGCCGCGCGCGGATACTTCACCGACAGCGCATCCGGCAACTCGACGCTGCCGTAACCGGCGGCGAGATCACGCTCATGCAGCAGGCGCACGCGGACGAGATGCTCCTGCAGGGGCTGCACCGTCGGGGCCGGCAGCATGGTCACCCGGTCCTTCGCGCCCTTGCCGTCACGGATCACGATCTGGCCGTAACCGAAATCGATGTCCTTCACCCGCAGCTTCAGGCATTCGCGCAGCCGCAGGCCCGCACCGTAGAGCAGCGCGGCCATGATCCAGCGCGTCCCCTGCAGCCGCGCCAGCAGTGCCGAAGCCTCATCCCGGGTGAGCACCGAAGGTACGCGCGCCGGGCGCTTTGCGCGATCGAGTCCGTCCAGCCAGGCGAGCGGTTTTGCGAGGACTTCGCGGTAAAGAAACAGCAATGCCGACAAGGCCTGGTTCTGGGTTGCCGCGGCGACCTTGCGGTCGCGGGCGAGGTGATTGAGAAAAGCCGTGACCGCGGCCTCGCCGAGTTCAGCAGGATGGCGCTTGCCGTGAAAATAAATGAAGCGCTTGATCCAGTGGACATAGCTTTCTTCCGTGCGCGGGCTGAAATGCTTGCGCCGCACGGCATCACGCACCTGCTGCAGCAGGCGGGGCCTGGGCGGGTCGGCAGGCGCAGCCTGCCCGCCGGGAT
>JAEYXO010000171.1 GCA_023431245.1 Pseudomonadota bacterium
CGCCGGCGCATTGTCGAGGCGCTGACCGGCTACGTGCTGGACCTGGATGAAAACCCGCTGAAGGGGCATCCCGAACGCCTGCCGCTGAAGCTGGTCGGCGACGGCGTCACACCGCGCTACCAGGACAACGAGGCGGGGCAGGTCACCCTGCACAGCCGGGAAACCCTCGCTTCGGCCGCGGCGGCGCTGGACGCTCCGGATCTCACCGACCATCGTTTCCGCCACAACATCGTGATCGAGGGCGTCGCACCCTGGGCTGAACTGTCCTGGCTGGGCCGGCGCCTGCGCATCGGTGCGGTGGAGCTGGAGGCGGTCAAGCTGAAAACGCGCTGCCTGGCGACCCATGCCAATCCCCTGACCGGCGAGCGCGACCTGATGGTCATGCAGGGGTTGATGGGCAGCTTCGGCCAGGCGCAGCCCACGCTGGGGATCGGCATGCTGGCGCATGGCGCTGGCGGCGAAGTCCGCCTGGATGACGAACTCGCCTTGACCCCGTAAGAGCCGGAGGCGCGCCCGCTATGGGGCGCGCGTACCGCGGGTTACTGGTGACCGTAGAGCTTCTTGCCGGCGAAAGGCACTTTTGCCGTCAGCACGTCGCCCGACAGCGCTTCGGTGATGAAGATCTGCTTGTGGTCCGGGCCGCCGAAAGCGACGTTGTCGAGATGGTGGTGCTTGTCGTGGTTCTTCGACGAGATCAGGTGGGTCGGCAGCATGTTGGCATCAAAACGCCAGATGCCCACGCCGAGCTGGCACACCAGCAGGCCGTTCTCGGCATCCATCTCGATACCGTCGGGGCCGGCGACACCGCCGGAGAGCTGGATCGCCACGCCGGTTTTCGACACCGAGCCGTCGGCCATCAACGGCAGCCGCCACACCGAGTTCGAGCGTGTCATGCCGACGTAGACATGCTTTTCAGTGGTGGACAGCGTGATGCCGTTGGGGCTGGGGCCGTTTTCCGCGAGCCGGCGCAGCTCGCCATTGGCCTTCAGGCGGAACACGCGGCCGGTCGGATCGGCGATGCCGGTCTGGCCCTGGTCGGTGAAGTAGAGGTCGCCGTTCGAGGCGAAATGCAGGTCGTTCAGGCCCTTGAAGCTTTCGCTGTAGGCGGTGCGCAGCACGTTTTCCAGCTTGCCGGTCTTGACGTCCAGCGTCAGCAGGCCTTCCTTGTAATCGCAGATGAACAGCCGACCGTCCTTGTGGAACTTCATGCCGTTGGGCCAGCCGTCGTACTGGATCACCAGGTCCCAGTCGCCCTTGGGCGTGATGCGGAAAATGCGGCCGAAGGGAATGTCGCAGACGAACAGGTTGCCGTCGCGGTCAAAGGCAGGCGCCTCGAGGAAACATTCCACTTCCGCATTCTGGCGATTCGGATCCGACCAGCTGCTGCGGCTTTTCTTGCGGAATTTTCCGGGCATCGAGGTGAAAACGTCGGCGTGGATGTGTTCCAGCGGTTTGAAGGGATTGAACATGACGCGATGATCTCTCTCTAAGGTTTAATATAAATTATTGATTTTATTGATATTTTTATGATGCCGGCGGAATGCGCATTGCGGGCATCACGATGCGGCAACCGGTGGCTGGCGCAGCAGGAACAAACGTCGCGATGTTAGCACGCGAGATGCGCGTCACTGCGCGCCGCTGCCGGCATGTCCATATGGCGGCATGGAATGAACGCCGGCTGCCGGCGTGAGGTAGCATCGACGGTTCATCAAAAAGGAGCGACGCCGTGTTCGAAGGTTTCAAGCATGTCCAGATCCAGACCACCGACCCCGAGGTCAAGATCAACCTGCGTTACGGCGGCAACGGCCCGCCCATCCTGCTGATCCACGGCAATCCGCTGACCCATGTGCACTGGCACCTGGTGGCGCCGCGGCTGGCGAAGGATTTCACCGTCGTCTGCACCGACCTGCGCGGTTACGGCGACAGCGGCAAGCCGCGCGGCCTGCCGGACCACAGCAACTATTCCTTCCGCCGCATGGGGCAGGACCAGATTGACGTGATGGCGCACCTGGGTTTCGACAAATTCTGTGTCGCCGGCCACGACCGCGGCGCGCGCACCGCCTTCCGAATGGCGCTGGACCATCCGGACAAGATCAGGAAATTCGCCAGCTTCGACATCCTGCCGACCCACCCCATGCTGACCAACGCGACCTGGCAATGGGCGCTCAATTCCTCGCACTGGTTTTTCATGGCGCAGGCCTATGACATCCCGGAAAAGCTGATCGAGGGCAAGTACGATTACTACATCAAGCAGAAGCTGACCAAGCTCGGCATCGGCAAGGGCGGATTCTCCGAGGAAACCCTGAAGGAGTACGCCCGCGTCTGCACCGCAGAGAACATCCACGGCGTGTGCGAGGACTACCGCGCCGCGGTGTCGGTGGACATGGCGATGGACACCGAGGACTTCAACGCCGGGCGCAAGATCCAGTGCCCGACTGCGGTCTACTGGGGCGAGAAGAGCCACACCGAAAAACACTTCGATCCGCGCAAGGCCTGGCCGCAGTATGCCGCCGACATCGTGCGCATCAAGCCGCTGCCCTGCGGCCACTACCCGGCGGAACAGGTGCCGGACCTGGTGTACGAGGAGATCAGCACGTTCTTCCGCGATTGAGGCCGTGCCGCCCCCGGGGCACCGCGACACGCCAGGTTTTCTGAAGCTGCATGAACACTCCCGCCGCTGACGCCGACGCCCGGCGCTATCCGTACTGGCGCCGCAACCGCCACGTGATCGCCTCCGCGAACCTGGTCTGCGGCATGGGCTTCAACATGGTCTGGCCCTTCGTGCCGTTGATGGTGCGCGGTCTCGGCGTACAGGAGAACCTCGAGACCTGGGTCGGCTACATGCTGCTGGTGTTCTACCTGGTCAGCTTCGCCGTGAGCCCGGTGTGGGGCGGCATCGCCGACCATTACGGGCGCAAGCCGATGGTGCTGCGGGCGATGCTGGGCATCGGTGTCGCGATGCTGCTGATGCCTTTCGCGGAATCACCGCTGTCCTTCGCGGCGCTGCTGATGCTGATCGCCGTGTTCAACGGCTTCACGCCGGCCGGCGTGTCGCTGCTGGTGGCCAACACGCCGCCGAACCGGATCGGCAGCGCGGTTGCGCTGGCGCAGACCGGCGGCCTGGTCGGCCAGGCGCTGGGGCCGGCCATCGGCGCCGCGCTGATCGCGCTGTTCGAGCCGCAGCACCGGCTGTTCTGGGTCAGTGCCGCGCTGCTGCTCGGCGGCGGCGCTCTGGTTGCGGCCCTCGTGGGCGAGGTCAAGCAGCTGGCGGCAGGGCCCTGGCGGGTGCGCTGGATCGGCGGCCTGCGCGACATGCTGGCGGTGCCGCGCCTCGGGCTGCTCTACCTGCTCAACTTCCTGTTCATGATCATGTGGTACGGCGGCGTGACCGTCGTGACGGTGTTCGTGATGCAGATTCTCGCAGCGCAGGGCGCCGATGCCGCCGAGGAGGCCTTTTGGGTGGGCGCGGCTGCGATGGCGATGGCCGTGGGTACCGTGATCGCGCTGCCGTTCTGGGGACGTGCGCTTGACCGCATCGGACCGGGGCGGGTGCTGGTGTATGCCACGGTCGCCACTGTGCTCACCCATCTGCCGCTGCTGGTGATCGAGACGCCGCTGCAGGTGGCCATCGCGCGCGCGGCCTTCGGTCTCGGCGCGGCTGCGATGCCGACCGCGATCGTGCAATTGATCCGCATGCATGCGCCGCCGGGCACGGATGCCCGGGCGATTTCCTATTCGACCGCTTTCCAGTTTTTTGCAATGGGCATTGCGCCCTTCGCGGCGGGCCTGATCGGCCCGGTGCTGGGACTGCGCGTCTATTTCGCGCTGACGATAGTGGCGATGGCCGGCGGGCTGGTGCTGTGGCTGCGGGCCGTCAGGCGCGACGGCCGGTGATCAGTTCGGTTTCAGGTTGGCCGTCCGGATCACTTTTTCCCACTTTGCCGTTTCGGAACGGATGTAGGCGCTGAATTCCTCGGGGGTCGAACTGTCCGGATCGATGCCGCGCGAGAGCAGGGCTTCGCGGATGTCGGCGGCGCCCAGCGTGGCATGGAGTTCCTGCTGCAGTCGTTTGATGATCGCCGGCGGCGTGCCCGCGGGGGCGACCATGCCGTACCAGTTGCTGGCTTCGTAACCCTTCATGCCCGGGGTTTCCGCCACGGTGGGCACACCGGGCAGGGCGGAGGAGCGTTTTGCGCCGGTCACCGCCAGCGCGACGGCACGGCCGGCCTTCACCGGCGGCACGCCGGTGGAAATCACCGCGACGAACACCGGCAGCTGGCCGCCGAGCAGATCCGACAGTGCAGGTCCGCCGCCCTTGTACGGGATGTGGGTCATGTCGACCTTGGCCATGGTCTTGAACAGTTCGCCGGCGAGATGACCGGGGCTGCCCAGGCCCGAGGAAGCGTAATTGAGTCCACCGGGTTTCTGTTTGCTGAGCGCGATCAGTTCGGGAATGTTTTTTGCCGCCAGCGACGGATGCACCAGGAACATGTTCTGCAACTGCACGGTCATCGAGATGGTCGCAAAGTCCTTCAGCGGATCGTACGGCACCTTGGTGATGGCCGGGCTGATCACCAGCGCACCCAGCGTGGCGAGATGCAGGTTGTAGCCGTCGGGGGTCGACCTGGCGGCAATTTCAGCGCCGATGGTGCCGTTGGCACCGGAACGGTTGTCGACGATGACCTGCTGTTTCAGCGATTCGCCGAGTTTCGGTGCGATGATCCTGGCGACCAGATCGGTGGCGCCGCCCGGCGGGAAGCCGACAATGATGCGCAGCGGCCGCGCCGGGTAGTCGTCCGCCGCAGCGGCTGCCGCGACCGGCGCAGCCAGTGTCAGCAGTGCGGCGCAGGCTGCGGCGAATGGGATGCAGATTCCATGATGCTGAGACATTGCGGCGTCCTCCGGTGTTATCTTCCGAAGCGGCTCGAATTGGCGGCTTGCCCCGGATTATACGAGTGCCCGGCCTTTGCTGCAGGCGGAGCGGGCGGCAGCCGCAGGAACGCGGAAAGGGGATTTCAGGATGACGGCTGCACAGGCCCTGAGGGTGAAAACGCTGCTCGGCGACTACTCCAATACGGCGGCGCTGAAATCGGGGGCGCTGGTTTCACCGCGGCTCAGCTTCGATTTCGCCGACGTGAAGCTGCCGCAGAACGCCTTCAAGGCCGTGGTTCGGGGCGAGTTCGACGTGGCCGAACTGGCGATCGTGACCTATCTGCAGGCGCTGGCCCACGGCAAGCCGCTGACGCTGCTGCCGACCGTGGTGATGGCGATCCCGCCGCATCCCTGCCTGGCATACAACACCGCACGCGGCAGACTCGGACCGGGCGACCTCGCCGGCAAGCGTGTCGGCATCCGCGCACATTCGGTGACCACGGTGACCTGGGTGCGCGGCATCCTGGCCCAGGACTACGGGGTGGATCTCGACAGCATCCAGTGGGTCGCCTTCGAGGATCCGCATGTTCCCGAGTGCATCGAGCCGTCGAACGTCAGCCGCGCGCCGGCCGGGAAGACACTGTTGGGCATGCTGCGCGCGGGGGAGCTCGATGCCGGCGTGGTCTCGGTGTCGGACCAGCAGGACGGTGTGCTGGCTCCGGTGCTGCCCGATCCCGCGGCGGCACTCGCGCGCTGGCGCGAGCGTTACGGGGCGCGGCCGCTGAACCACGTGGTGGTGCTGCACCGTGATCTCGCGCGCGCCCATCCCTGGGCCGGCGAGGAGGTGCTGCGTCTGCTGCAGCAGAGCGCCGCGCGGGCGCCGGACATGCCTGGCGCCGATTCGATCCAGTCGGGCATCGAGGCGCTGCGGCCGGGCCTCGACCTGATCATCCACCATGCGTTCCGCCAGGGCCTGATCCCGCGCCGTTTTGCCGTGGACGAGTTGTTCACGATGTGAGCGACGGCAGCTTCCCGCTGTGGGGCGGGGTGGCCGCGCGGGTATAATTCGCGCAATTTTTCTGAAAGCCGAAAGCCCCATCCATGCTGGACACTTCCAAGACCTGGGACCTGCTCGTCGTCGGCGGCGGCAACGCGGCATTGTGTGCCGCGCTGATGGCACGCGAGGCCGGATGCAGCGTCATCCTCCTCGAAGGCGCGCCGAAACCCTTCCGCGGCGGCAACAGCCGCCACACCCGCAACCTGCGCTGCATGCACGAAGAGCCGCAGGACATCCTCACCGGAGCCTATCCGGAAGAGGAATACTGGCAGGATCTGCTGAAAGTCACCGGCGGCCTGACCAACGAGAAACTGGCGCGCATCGTGCTGCACCACACCTCGTCGTGCCGGCCGTGGATGATGAAGCACGGCGTGCGTTTCCAGCCGCCGCTGGGCGGCACGCTGCACCTGTCGCGCACCAACGCCTTTTTCCTCGGCGGCGGCAAGGCGCTGGTCAACGCCTACTACGATTCGGCGGAGCGCCTCGGCGTCGAAGTGCATTACGAAGCGCAGGTCACCGACCTCGAAATCGACGGTGATACCTTCAAATCGGCAACCTTCGCCCACGGCGGCGCGACGCACCGGGTGCGCGCGAAAGCCGTGGTCATCGCCTGCGGCGGCTTCCAGGCCAATCTCGACTGGCTGGAAGAGGCCTGGGGCCCGGCAGCGAAAAATTTCCTCGTGCGCGGCACGCCGTACAACCGCGGCGACATCCTGAAGCTGCTGCTGGCCAGGGGTGCCAAGCAGATCAGTGATCCCCTGCAGGGCCATTGCGTGGCGATTGACGCGCGTTCGCCGAAATACGACGGCGGCATCATCACCCGCGTCGACGCGGTGTCGCTGGGCATCGTCGTCAACAAGAATGCCGAGCGTTTCTACGACGAAGGCGAGGATTTCTGGCCCAAGCGCTACGCGATCTGGGGCCGGCTGGTGGCGGGGCAGCCCGACCAGATCGGCTACTCGATCGTCGACGCCAAGGTCATGGGCAAGTTCATGCCGCCGGTTTACCCGCCGATCCGCGCCAATTCGCTGCGCGAACTGGCGACCAAGCTGGAACTGAACCCGGATGCACTGGAGAAAACCGTGCGCGAGTTCAACGCCGCGGTGCGCACCGGCACCTTCGACCACACGATCCAGGACGACTGCGTCACCGAGGGCATCACGCCGCCGAAGACGCACTGGGCACAGAAGATCGACACCGCGCCGTATTTCGGCTATCCGCTGCGGCCCGGCATCACCTTCACCTATCTCGGGGTCACCGTCGATGACAAGTCGCGGATGATCCTGCAGGACGACAAGCCCTGCAAAAACATATTCG
>JAEYXO010000186.1 GCA_023431245.1 Pseudomonadota bacterium
GTTCGCGCTGGTCGCGATGTGGGGCTCCACCTTCATGTTCAACCGCATTGCGGTGGCGACGCTGCCGCCGTGGACGGTGGTCGCCGGCCGCATCGGCATTGCCGCACTGGTGCTGGTCCTGATCGTCCATGCGCTGGGCAAACGCCTGCCGCCGCCGGGGCGCGCATGGGCGCCGTTCGCGGTGATCGCGATGATCGGCAACGCGCTGCCCTTCTACCTGATCACCTGGGGCCAGCAGGTGGTGGAGAGCGCGCTGGCCGGCATCCTGATGGCGGTGATGCCGCTGGCGACCATCGTGCTGGCGCATTTCCTGATCGCCGGTGAGCACCTGACGTGGCAGCGCGCGGCCGGTTTTGCCACCGGTTTTCTCGGCATCGTGCTGCTGATGGGGCCCGCCGCGCTGGCCGGGATCGGCGGCGAGGCGGTGCGCATCATCTCCCAGCTCGCCGTGCTCGGCGGCGCGCTGTGTTATGCGCTGCAGAGCGTGCTGACGCGGCTGATCGTCAAGGGTGACGTGATGGTCGCGGCGGCGGGGACTTTGCTGGTGGCCAGTGTCATCGTGGTGCCGGTGGCGCTGTGGCTGGACCGGCCCTGGCTGCTCGCGCCATCGGCGTCTTCGGCCGCGGCAGTGATATGGCTGGGGGTCGGGCCGACCGCGATCGCGACCATCCTCTATTTCATGCTGATTCGCTCGGCCGGTCCCTCGTTCATGTCGCTGGTGAATTACCTCAGCCCCGGCGTCGCGGTGATGCTGGGCCTGCTGGTGATGGGCGAGACGCCCAGTGCCAATGCCTATTTCGGGCTGGCGCTGATCCTCGCCGGCATTGCCGTAACTCAGTGGCGGCGCGCGGCGCGCAGCCCTTGAAAAAGCGGCGCTGCACCCCATATCGTCTGTAAGTTGTTGTTTTTATTGGATATTTTATGAAAATTCCGATAAAAATCAAGGACTTACCACGAAAGGAAGCCGCCATGCGCATCGTCTACAACAGTGAGCAGTACTATGTCGCCGAATATCCGGGCCAGCAGGGGCTGGAACTGGTCGACAAGCAGAGCGCGCGCGGCACCTTTTTCCAGGGCGACGTCGCCGAAAAATTCGCGAATGCGATGAACGCGGCGGCGGGCGAGGAAGCGTCGACGGAACACATCGACGAATTCCTCGACAATTTCAAGCTGCTGCTGAACTTCCCCGTCGTCTACCACTGACCCGCGGTCAGTCGAGCCGGTCCCAGCCGGGCTCGTCGCGGTCGAGCAGGCGCTTCAGCGCGGTGAAATGCAGCCGTGCCTGGGTGTCGTCCGTCATCTGTGCCGCGGTCTGGCGCGCGATTTCCTCGGGCACCACGCGCAGCGGCTTGCCGGTGCCCGCGCCGAGCACCTGCAGCATGCAGGCGCGCTCCAGGTAATAGAGATCGTCGAAGGCGAGGTCCATCGACGGCCCGGTGACGATGACGCCGTGGTTGGCGAGGAACAGCACGTCGGCATTTTTCAGGCCGGCGACGATGCGCTCGCCCTCGGCGGCATCGAGCGCGAGCCCGTTGTAGGCGTTGTCATAGGCGCAGCGGCCGTGGAACTTCAGCGCCACCTGGCTCGCCGCTTCGAGGCGGCCACCTTCGACCACGGTCAGGCTGGTGGCGTAGGGCATGTGGGTGTGCAGCACGCATTTCGCATCCGGCTTGCTGCGATGGGCCGCGCCGTGGATGAAGAAGGCCGTCGGTTCGACCTCGTATCTGCCGGAAACCTTGCGACCCTGCGCATCGACCAGTACGAGGTCGGCGGGCGTGACTTCCGACCAGTGCAGGCCCTGGGGATTGATCAGGAAAAACCCGGCGCGGCCGGGCACCTCGACGCTGAAATGGTTGCAGATGCCCTCGCCGAGCCCCATCCGCGATGCCGTGCGCAGCGCCGCGGCGAGGTCGATGCGGGCCTGCTGCTCCGTGCCGTATTCCGCCATCGTGTCAGTCGATCGAGATCTTGGCGGCGCGGGCGATCTTGGTCCAGCGCGCAATATCGGCTTTCAGGTGGGCCGAGAACTCCTCCGGCGAGTTGGCCACCACCAGCCCGCCGCGCTTGAGCATCAGTTCGCGTGTTGCCGGCGTCTTCAGTTCGGTGACGAGGATGGTGTTGACGCGGCGGATGATCTCTGCCGGCGTGCCCGCGGGCGCGCCCACGCCCTGCCAGGAACCGCCGTCGAAACCCTTGACGCCGCCTTCCTCGACGGTGGGCAGGTCAGGCATCGGCGGGAAACGGTCCTTCGACGAGATGGCGACGGCCTTCAGACGGCCGGCTTCGACCTGGGGAATCACGCTGATCGCGGTGTTGAAGGCGAGCTGAACCTGGCCCGAGAGCTGGTCGAGCACCGCCGGGGCCTGGCCCTTGTACGGCACATGGACCATTTTTGTGCCGGTCATGAACTTGAACATCTCCATCAGCATGTGCGGGCTGCTGCCGTTGCCGGTGGAGGCATAGGTCAGGGCATCGGGTTTCGATTTCGCCAGCCCGATCAGATCCTTCACGGTTTTCACCGGCAGCGCGGGATGCACGGTGAGCAGGCTGGGCAGGCTCGCCATCAGCGTCACGGTGGCGAGATCCTTCACCGGGTCGTAGGACATCTTGCGATAGATCGCCGGCGATACCCCCTGTGCCGCAGTGATCATGCACAGCGTGTAGCCGTCGGGCGGCGCCTTCGCGCACATTTCCGCGCCGATGTTGCCGCCGGCGCCGCCGCGGTTGTCGGGCACGAACTGCTGGCCGGTCGCCTTGGCCAGGATATCGGCGGCCATGCGGCCCATGATGTCGGTCGGGCCGCCGGGCGGAAAGGGGATGATGAAACGCACCGTCTTTGCCGGATACTGCTGCGCGGCGACGGACAGGGGCAGCGCCACGGCAGTGGCGGACAACGCGGCGGCGACCGCGGCATGCAGAGCTTTGTTCATGACATCCTCCTCCGGATGGTTGTTGTGAACCGATTATGCCGCAGTCGCGGCGTGCAGCGGGATGATTTGCGGCCGGTGTTTGCCGCTGAGCAGGTAGCGGGTCAGGATCTTGTAGGTGTCGAGGTCGAACAGCGGTCGCGGTGCGTGGTCCTGCAGTTCGCGCAGTTCCTCCTCGTTGCGCACGGTGCCGAGGTGGCACCACTGGTCGAGGACATGCAGCTCGCAGCGTTCGCCGCCGGCGGCGGTTTCGCGGATGCCGATGCGGCCGGGAAAGGGCCAGGCGCGCACGCGCAGCTTTGCCAGCGCGGCAGTGAGCCTTAGCGCATGCGCTTCCGGGCTTTCCTTGCCGACACAGGCGCCGCGGCAGCGCCTGATCTGGTGGGCGAAGCAGGGGCCGCTGCGCTTCTCGAGGCCGAGCAGGCCGTGGCAGAGCTGGTGTTCGTCGGCGAGTTCGCGCAGCGCCTCGATTGCCACGCGGCGCGAGCGGAACAGGCCGTAGAGATCGCTGAACTCGCCGCCGGTGAGGTCGCGCGCCGACACCAGCTGCGGGGGAGTTGTCGCCGCCTGCGCCGGCCAGTGCCAGGCGCAGAGCTCCGCGGCGCGGCGCAGCTGGCGGTTGTGCACCGGCGCGAGTTTCTTGACCAGCCGCGCCTCTTCGATCAGCGCGCCCAGTTCACCGGCGGTCTCGATCCAGTCGATGCGTTTGACCTCGGCGGCGATGCGCATGTCCTTGTTGACGCGGTGGTCGCCGGAAAAATGCGACATCACCCGCGTGCGCAGGCTGATGCTTTTGCCGACGTACAGCGGCACGTCGCGTTCGCCGTAGAACAGGTAGACGCCGGGGCCTTCAGGGATGTGCGCGAAGGCGTCATCAGGCAGTCCCGCCGGCACCGTTGCCGTTTTCAGCAGCTTCGCCGTGGCTTCGAGCACGGCCGCTTCACCGGGATCATCGCGCCACTGCTGCGCCAGCTGCCACAATACCCGCGCATCGCCCAGCGCGCGGTGGCGTGCGTCGCAGGCGATGCCGTGGCGCGCCATCAGGCTGTCGAGGTTGTGGCGGGGATGCTGCGGGAACAGTTTCCGCGACAGCTTTACCGTGCACAGCACCGGCGCACTGAAGGTTTTGCCCAGCCGTCTGAATTCGTTTTTGAGGAAGCCGTAGTCGAATCGCGCGTTATGGGCGACCAGCACGCGGCCGTCGATGGCCTCCCACACTTCGCGCGCGATCTCCTCGAAACGCGGCGCGCCGGCCACCATCCCATTGCTGATGCCGGTCAGTGCCTGGATCGCGGGCGGGATGCTGATGCCGGGATTCACCAGCGACGACCATTCACGCACGAAGCGCCCCTTGTCGACCTCGACAATGCCGACCTCGGTGATGCGGTCATGCGTCGCCGTGGCGCCGGTGGTTTCGAGGTCGAGGAAGACGAGGGGGCGGTCGTACATCGGGTGACTGGTGATGGGTAAGTGGTAATTGGTATCAGTGGTCAGGCCGGCTTGCGGGTTCTTGTCGAATCACCATTGACCACTGACCAATCACCGATTCTGGTAACCCATCGCCCGCGAAATCCGCTCCGCGGCCTGGCGCACCGCTTCCGCCCAGTTCTTTTTGAAGCGTTCTGTGGGGGCGGACACCGACAGGCCGGCGACCAGCTGGGCTTCGTCGTTGAAAATGCCGGCACCGACGCAGCAGACGCCGCGTTCGGCTTCTTCGTTGTCGTAGGCGTAGCGGCGGCTGCGGATCTCGTCGAGTTCGCGGTTCAGTTTCGCGAGTTCGGTCAGGGTCTGGTCGGTGTAGCGCGGCAGGCCGCTGCGTTTGGCGTATTCGGCGACGCGTTGCGGCGTGTCGGCGGCGAGGAAGATCTTGCCGACCGCGGTGATGTGCAGCGGCGCGTGGGCGCCGATGATCTGCACCACGCGCATCATCGTGTTGCCCTCGGCGGTGCGCTCGATGTAGACCACCTCGTCGCCGCGGCGTACCGACAGGTTGACGGTTTCACCGAGCTGCTGGTGCAGCGCCTGCATGTGCGGCAGCGCTTCCTGGCGCACGCTGATGCGCGATTTCACGAGGCTGCCGAGTTCAACGAGGCGGATGCCGAGGCGATAGGTGCCGGGCTCGATGCGGTCGACCAGCCGGTTATCGACCATTACGCCGAGGATGCGGTGTGCGGTCGAGGGGTGCAGCTGCGTCGCCTGTGCCAGCTGCTTCAGCGTCGCCGGCATCGTGTGCTGCGACAGCACGTCGAGCAGCTGCATCATGCGTTCGATGACCTGGATTGACGGTTTCGCGCTTTTTTCGGTCACGTTGGGCATTTCTGGATTGGCGGGCGCCCCGGAGGGGAGTCGGAATGATTTTACATTATGAAACGTGGTCGTCCAGTTCTTGCGACAGGGCGGTTTTCGCTACACTCAGGGGCCTATGCCGAAACCCGCAAGAACGCCGGACGTCCCTGCAGCGCCGGTCAAGAACTACATGACGCCGGAGGGTTACGCCCGGCTCAAGGCCGAACTGATGCACCTGCTCGACGTCGAACGGCCGGAACTGGTGAAGGTCGTGTCCTGGGCGGCGTCGAACGGCGACCGCTCGGAAAACGGCGACTATCTGTACGGCAAAAAGCGCCTGCGCGAGATCGACCGTCGCATCCATTACCTCAACAAGCGGCTGGACAAGCCGGAGGTCGTCGATCCCGCGGCGCGCGGCGACACCGACCAGGTGTTTTTCGGCGCCACCGTCGATTACATTGACAGCCGCGGCGAAGAACACACGGTGACCATCGTCGGCGTCGACGAGGTTGATCCGGCGCGCGGCCATGTCAGCTGGATTTCGCCGATCGCGAAAGCGCTGCTCAAGCGTCGCGCCGGCGACACCGCCAGCCTGATGACGCCGGCCGGCCCCGAGGACATCGAGATCACCGATGTCAGGTACGCGGCGATTGCCGCCGCGGAGCCGGCGCGATGACCGTCTCGCTGTTTGCCGCCTCGGTCGCGGCTTGGCGCGCCACCAACGGCATACCGCGCCCGGCCGAGCCGCCGCTCGACGCCGTGGTGAAACTGTCGATTCGCGCGGTCGAGGGCGCGCGCACCGCCGATACGCTGGGCGCCGAACGCGAGGGCACTGGCATCCTGATCGACGGCAACGGCCTGATCCTGACCATCGGCTACCTGATCCTCGAGGCCGCCTCGGTGCTGGTGATTACCGGCGACAACCGCATCTATCCGGCGAGCGTGATCGGCTTTGACCACGCCAGCGGCCTGGGCCTGCTGCGCGCGAGCCCGGCGCCGTCCTG
>JAEYXO010000275.1 GCA_023431245.1 Pseudomonadota bacterium
CAGGTCGTTCAGGAAACGCCGCCCCAGCGCGGTGGGCGCAGCGCGGCGATGGTCCCGCGTCAGCAGGCCGCGGGCCTCGGCCGCCGCCAGCTGCGGCAGGATGCCGGCAAGGTTGAGACCGGTGCGCGCCGGGAACAGCTCGAGTTCGAAACCGGCATTGAGGCGCAGCGCATTCATCATGAATTCGCCGGGCAGTTCGCCAGCCGCCACCTCGCGTTGCTCGCCGATGACCTCCGCCGTGCCGGCCTGTGCCAGGTAGGCTTTCGGCTGGCGCTGGCGGGATTGACGTAATACTTTGTTTTTAAGAGATATTTTTCCGTGGGCGCCAGCGCCTATGCCGAGGTAGTCGCCGAAACTCCAGTAATTCAGGTTATGGCGGCCCTGCCGGCCCGCACGGGCAAACGCGGAAGTTTCGTAATGCCCGTAGCCAGCCTCCGCCAGCCGCGCCTCCACGGCAGACTGCATTGCAGCCGCATCATCATCATCGGGTACCGCGGGCGGATAGCGATGAAAGTAGGTATTGGGCTCGATGGTCAGGTGATAGGCGCTGACATGCGGCGCGCCCAGCGCAATCAGCGCCGCGATGTCGGTTTCGGCTTCCGCCAGAGTCTGCCCGGGCAGGCCGTACATCAGATCGAGGTTGACGTTGTCAAAGGTGGCCAGCGCCAGCTCCGCGGCACGGCGCGCTTCGCCGGCGTCGTGAATGCGTCCGAGCGCCTGCAGGTGGCGGTCGTTCAGGCTCTGGATGCCCAGCGACAGGCGATTCACGCCGGCGGCGCGGAAACCCTTGAATTTTTCAGCCTCGGCCGTGCCCGGATTCGCCTCCAGCGTGATCTCGGCATCGGCCGCCAGCGGCAGGCGCGCACGCACGCCACAAAGCAGCGCGTCCAGCGCAGCGACCGACAGCAGGCTGGGCGTGCCACCGCCGATGAACACGGTCAGCACCGGACGCCCCCAGACCTGGGGCAGCGCGAGCTCGAGATCGGCGAGCAGCGCGGCCACGTACTCGTCCTCGGGCAGCGTGCCGCGCGCTTCATGGGAATTGAAATCGCAGTACGGGCATTTGCGCACGCACCAGGGCACGTGGATGTAGAGCGACAGCGGCGGCAGGGCGGAAAACTGCAGCGATGAGTGCGCAGCGATGAGTGATGAGCTTGAGGCCACGGTGCTGCCCGGAATGTCAGTCCAGCGACAAGTCGCGCAGACGCTGCGCCAGTACGGCGAGGGCGCGGCCGCGATGACTCAGGGCGTTCTTTTCCCCGGGCGCGAGTTCGGCGCCGGTCCTGCCCAGTTCCGGAATCAGGAACAGCGGATCGTAGCCGAAGCCGCCGTCACCGCGCGGTGCCTCGAGAATTTCGCCATGCCACTCCGCCTCGGCGATCAGCGGCTGCGGATCATCGGCATGGTGCACCAGCACGATGACGCAGCAGTAGTGGGCGCTGCGGTTTTCCGCGCCGGCCAGCGCCTGCAGCAGTTTTTCGTTGTTCAGGCGGTCCTGGGTTTCGCGGTCAGCCGCGACCGCCGCAGCCGCATAACGCGCCGAATGCACGCCGGGCTCCCCGCCCAGCGCATGCACGCAGACGCCGGAATCATCGGCCAGCGCCGGCAGGCCGGTGAGGCGGCTGGCATGGCGCGCCTTGGCCAGTGCATTCTCGACGAAGGTGCAGTGCGGCTCCTCCGCTTCCGGCACGCCGAAGGTGCCCTGCGGCAGGACCTCGATCTCCAGCGGCGCCAGGATCGCAGCGATCTCGCGCAGCTTGCCGGGATTGTTGGAGGCGATGACGAGTTTGTTCAAGGTCAAAATCATTCAGCCACAGAAGGCCGACAGAAAAAAATCGAAACCATTTAACAGGATGAACAGGATAAGCAGGATAAACCCAATGAATTAAAGCGTTCGTCCTCCCTCAGACCCAATCCGAGATTGAGCACGGAACCGGGAGCAATGCGGTTCTTAATCCTGTCTATCCTGTTCATCCTGTTAATTGACGTTGTTTTTGTGTCCTCTGTGGCCAATGAGCTTCTTCAGTTTTGATCCAATGCCGCACGCTGCGCGGCGATCAGTTGCGCAATCCCCTTCTGCGCGAGATCAAGCATCGCCTGCATCTCGGCCCGGCTGAACGGCGCGCCCTCTGCGGTGCCCTGCACCTCGATGATGCCGCCACCCTCGGTCATCACCACGTTCATGTCGGTGTCGCAGTCCGAGTCTTCGGCATAGTCGAGATCGAGCACCGGCACCCCGCGGTAGATGCCGACCGACACCGCGGCGACAGCCTCGCGCAGCGGCGACGCCGCGATGCGTTTTTCGCGCAGCAGGAATGCGACCGCATCGGCCAGCGCGACGTACGCGCCGGTGATGCCCGCGGTGCGGGTGCCGCCATCGGCCTGGATCACGTCGCAGTCGAGCTGGATCGTGCGCGGGCCCAGCCGGTCGAGATCGACCACCGCGCGCAGCGAGCGCCCGATCAGGCGCTGGATTTCCTGGGTGCGTCCGGACTGCTTGCCGCGCGCCGCTTCGCGGTCGGTGCGGGTGTTGGTCGAGCGCGGCAGCATGCCGTACTCGGCGGTGACCCAGCCGCGATCACCGCCGCGCAGATGCGGCGGCTGTTTCTCCAGCACGCTCGCGGTGCACAGCACCCGGGTCGCGCCGGCCTCGATCAATACCGAACCCTCGGCGTGGCAGGTGAAATTGCGCGTGATGCGGATGGCGCGCAGCGCATCCGGAGGTCTCTGGCTGGGTCGCAAGGCTTTCCTTCATATGCTATGTTTCGCGGGTTTTCATTATAAAGCCCGCAGCAATGATCCGCAGTCCGTTGATCAACAGCATGACCGGTTACGCCACCGCCTCCCGCGAACTTGCCTGGGGCGCCGTCAGCGTGGAACTGCGTTCGGTCAACCACCGCTATCTCGACCTGTCGTTCCGCATGCCCGACGAGCTGCGCCCGGTGGAACAGGCCATGCGCGAAATGATCTCCGCGGCAATGACCCGCGGCAAGGTCGAGTGCCGGGTGTCCTACGCCCTGCGCCCGGGCGCGCAGGGCGGCAATGAAATCGACGCCACGCTGCTCGCGCAACTGCTCCGGCTCAGCGCGCAGGTGCAGGCCGCCATGCCCGAGGCGCGTCCGCTGGGCGTGCCCGACAACCTGCGCTGGCCCGGCATGCTCGGCGCCGAAACCATGCCGGTCGACGAGTTCCGCGCCACCGCGACCGGGCTGCTGGGTGAAGTCCTGCGCGAGTTTGCCGCCGCCCGCGCCCGCGAGGGCGCGAAGCTCGCCGCGGTCATCCTCGAACGCGCGGCCGGCATGCGCGAACGCATCGCCGTGGTGAAGCCGCGGCTGCCGGGCATCATCGCCGCCTTCCAGGACAAGCTGAACACCCGCCTGAAGGAGGCGATGCTGTCGGCCGATGACGAACGGGTGCGCCAGGAAATCACGCTGTTCATCAACAAGATCGACGTCGACGAGGAACTGTCCCGTCTCGCCACCCACCTCGACGAGCTGGAGCGCATCGTCGGCAAGGGCGGCGCTTCGGGCAAACGCCTGGATTTCCTGATGCAGGAACTGAACCGCGAGGCCAACACCCTGGGCTCCAAGTCCGCCGACGTCGAAGTCACGCGCGTCGCGATGGACCTCAAGCTGCTGATCGAGCAGATGCGCGAGCAGATCCAGAACATCGAATGAAGCCCCGATGAGCGGCAATCTGTACATCGTCAGCGCGCCCTCCGGCGCCGGCAAGACCAGCCTGGTGGCGGCGCTGCTGGAGGCCGACGCCCAGATCCGCAAATCCGTGTCTTACACCACCCGCGCGCCCCGCCCCGGCGAGACCGACGGCAGGCATTACCATTTCGTGTCCGGGGAAAAATTCGAACAGATGGCGCAGGCCGGCGACTTCCTCGAGTCGGCGCTGGTCCACGGCAACCGCTACGGCACCTCGCGGCGCTGGGTCGGGGAGCAACTCGCCGCAGACACCGACATCATCCTCGAAATCGACTGGCAGGGCGCTGCGCAGGTGCGCGGGCTGATGCCGGAGGCCATCAGCATTTTCATCCTGCCGCCCTCTTTCGAGGCCCTGCTGCAGCGGCTCAACACCCGCGCCCAGGACAGCCCCGAGGTCATCGCGCGCCGGCTTGCCAATGCCCGCGAGGAGATCGCCCACGTTACGGACTTCGACTATGTTATTATCAACAGCGAATTCCGGGTCGCGGCGGCCGAACTGCAGGACATCATCCGTGCTGAACGCCTGAGCACCGCGCGCCAGCTGAACCGGAACACCGAACTGTTCAAAAAACTCAGGCAGGAATGAAACCATGGCCCGCATCACCGTAGACGACTGCATGAAAGTCATCCCCAACCGCTTCGAGATGTCGCTTGCGGCAACTTACCGCGCCCGCCAGCTGTCCAACGGCGCGCAACCGATGATCGACGCGACCCGCGACAAGCCGACCGTGATCGCGCTGCGTGAACTCGCGGCAGGCAAGTTCGGCGCAGAGATCCTCAACAAAAGCCCGACGTAACAGGCCGTGCCCGAAGTTGGGGCGTCGGCCTGATTGCGGACGGCACATGGCACCGGACGCATGACTGCTTCAGCCCCGAACACCGC
>JAEYXO010000315.1 GCA_023431245.1 Pseudomonadota bacterium
GCTACAGACTTGCCGCGCGCGCGCCGGATGGGCGCGCAGGCGCGGGCGACTACGGAAAAACTCGACTGGTCCTGCATCGTCTCGGAATTCGAGCAGGCCCTGCTGGCACTGACCGGTGGGGCCGGCGAAGCGGAGCCGGCCCGTGCTTGAGCAGCTCGCGCGCTGGGACCTGCAGGCCTGTCTGCGCGTGAACCGCATCTGCCGGCGGATGAGCTGGCGCCTGCTGTTCCGCTGCGCCAGCGTACTCGGGGACGGCCTGTTCTGGTACGCGCTGATGGCAGCCCTGCTGGTCAGCGGACGCGATGCCGCGGTGCAGCCGGTGCTGCACATGATGGCGGTGGGTCTCGCCTGCACCGTCGGCTACTCGTGGCTGAAGGCGCGCACGCTGCGGCCGCGGCCGTACCAGGCGCACGCGGACATCGAGCGTTTTGCGGCACCGCTCGACCGCTTCAGTTTCCCCTCGGGCCACACGCTGCATGCGGTGGCCTTCACGCTGGTGGCGCTGGGTTATTACCCCGCACTGGCCTGGCTGCTGTGGCCGTTCACGCTGCTGGTGGCCCTGTCACGGGTGGTGCTGGGGCTGCACTATCCCAGCGACGTGCTGACCGGCGCCGTGCTGGGTGCCGCGGTGGCGCTGCTGTCTTTTCATTTCACGGCCTGAAGACCGGCCCGCAACCGGCGCCCGTGGCCGCCTGACGGCGGGGACGCGCCCCGCGTAGCGCGCGTCCCCGGCATCGCCGGAGCTACTTTTTCAGTGCGTCGCGGATTTCGCGCAGCAGCAGCACGTCTTCAGGCGGCGCCGCAGGTGCCGCCGGGGCTTCCTCCTCCTTGCGCTTCAGGCGATTGATCGCGCGGATCAGCAGGAACACCGCGAAAGCGACGATGATGAAGCTGATGCAGGTGTTGATGAACATGCCGTAGTTGAAGGTCACGGCGCCGGCCTTCTGTGCGGCATCGACGCTGAGGTAGGGGCCGGGCGAGGCACCTTCCCTCATCACCAGGAACAGGTTGGAGAAATCAACCTTGCCGAGCAGCAGGCCGATCGGCGGCATGATCACGTCCTTCACCAGCGACTCGACGATCTTGCCGAATGCCGCGCCGATGATGATGCCTACGGCCATGTCGACGACATTGCCGCGCATTGCGAATTCCTTGAATTCCTTGAGCATGATTGCTTTTCCTCCCTTGGGTTGCGGATCGGCGGCGGCATTGTCCGTGCCGCGCAGTCCTGTGCCGATTATGCAGCAGGCATGCGGCGGCACCAAGGCGTCCTTTGCGGGCGGCAGCAGGGGGGCGTTGGTATAATCCGCCGTCCATTTTTCCAGGCGCCTCCGATGTCCACACTGATCTGCGGTTCGATGGCCTACGACACCATCATGGTGTTCCGCGACCGTTTCAAGAATCACATCCTGCCCGACCAGTTGCACATCCTCAACGTCGCCTTCCTGGTGCCCGACATGCGCCGCGAATTCGGCGGCTGTGCCGGCAACATCGCCTACACGCTGCAGATGCTGGGCGGTGACGCGCGCATCATGGCCACCGTCGGCGATGATTTTGCGCCCTACGACGACCGCCTGCAGCGCCTCGGCCTGGCCCAGGACCACATCCGCACGGTCCCGGGCAGTTTCACCGCCCAGGCCTTCATCACCACCGACCTCGACGACAACCAGATCACGGCCTTCCATCCCGGGGCGATGAATCATTCGCACGAGAATCATGTCGGCGACGCGGCCGGCGTAAAACTCGGCATCGTGGCGCCGGACGGCCGCGACGGCATGATCCAGCACGCGCGCGAATTTCACGACGCCGGCATCCCTTTCGTTTTCGACCCCGGCCAGGGCCTGCCGATGTTCAACGGCGCCGAACTGGAGGAGTTCCTGCGGCTTGCGCAATATGTCACGGTCAATGACTACGAGGCGCAGATGCTGCAGGAGCGCACCGGCAAAAAGCTCGATGAACTGGCGAAACTTGTCAGCGCCGTCGTGGTCACACTGGGTGCGAAGGGCGCGGTGGTGCATGTCGGCGGTAAACAGATCGGGATTCCGAGCGTTAAGCCGGAGGCGGTGCTTGATCCGACCGGTTGCGGAGACGCCTTCCGCGCGGGCCTGCTCTACGGCCTGGCCAACGGCGCCGACTGGGCGCTGACCGGCCGGCTGGCGTCACTGATGGGTTCGCTGAAAATCGCCCGGCGGGGCGGACAGAACCACCGTTTCGAACGCGACGAGGTGGCCGAGCGTTTCCGCGAGGCCTTCGGCATGAAGCTGTGGTAACGGGAGACTTCATCATGAACAGGACGAAACAGGTGATTGCGGCGCTGTTTGCGCTGGCGGTACTGGGCGGTTGCGCGCAGGGCCTGGGCGGCGGCAGCTATACCCGCGACGAAGCGCGGCGCGAGCAGAACGTGCGCATGGGCATGGTCGAGAGCGTGCGCCCGGTGCAGATCGAAGGCACGCGCAGCGGTGTCGGCCCGGCGGCCGGCGCCATCGTCGGCGGCATTGCCGGCAGCACCGTCGGCGGCGGACGCGGTTCGACGGCTGCCGCGGTGCTGGGCGGCGTCGCCGGCGGCGTCGCCGGGCAGGCGATCGAACACGGCGCCACCCGGCGCACCGGTGTCGAAATCACGGTCAAGCTCGACAGCGGCGCACTGGTCGCGATCG
>JAEYXO010000320.1 GCA_023431245.1 Pseudomonadota bacterium
CGGCAAGTTTTCGTGTGGTGTCAACAGGTCCCCGCGCCCGAGCCGCAACAATCGCTGCTGCAATCTGTTTAGCAAACCGTTCTTCGCCATAGTCCCTGATGACCTCCCTGATGTCCGCCTCTTCCGCCGTCGCCAGCCACTGCGCCGCGCTGATGCCCTGTCCCGGATCCATGCGCATGTCCAGCGGCGCGTCACCCCTGAAACTGAATCCGCGCCGCACATCGTCGAGTTGCGGCGACGACACGCCGAGGTCCAGCAGCAGGCCATCCACTGCCGTCACGCCCGCCCCACGCAGCGTTTCACCCACCCCGCTGAAAGCACCGTGCAGCATCGTGAATCGCGGATCGTTGATCGCCCGCGCAGCCTGCACCGCCTCGGGATCGCGATCCAGCGCCAGCAGGCGCCCGGCACTGCCCAGTCTCTCGAGAATCAGCCGGCTGTGGCCACCGCGCCCGAAGGTGCAATCGACGTAAACGCCGCCGGACCGGATGTTCAATGCCTCCATGGCTTCCTGCGCGAGCACCGCGGCATGCGCGCCGTGCGTCACAAGGAGAAATCCTCCAGCTCCGCCGGCAATCCGCCGGCACCGAAACCACCCGCGCCGTCAATCAACTGCGTCCAGCGTTCGTCATTCCACAGTTCGAATTTTTTCCCCTGCCCGACCAGGACGACACTCTTCTCGAGCTGTGCGTAGCGGCGCAGTTCGGGCGTGATCAGCACGCGCCCCGCGCCGTCCATGTCGACATCCACGGCAAAACCGATCAGGCGCCGCTGCAACTCGCGCACGCGCGGGTCGAGGTTGGAGAGACCTTCGAGTTTCTGCTGGATGAGTTCCCAGTCAGGCAGCGGATAGACCAGCAGGCAGCGGTCGGCATCCGCGGTGATCACGAGGTGACCCGCGCAACGTTCGAGCAAGGCGTCGCGATGGCGTGCGGGCACCGCAAGCCGGCCTTTGCTGTCGAGATTGAGTTGTGCGACCCCGCGAAACACGGTACTCCCCCTTTTCCCGTGAAAGCCCGCCATGCCGGAGATCCGGCAGGCATTTCTCCCACTTTCTACCACTTCGTCCCACTATAAATAACTGGGGGTTGCGGGTCAAGGGTCGAATTCCGAAATTCCTTTTTAATGACAACGACTTACGGCGACTTGTTGAGGCCCGATTTTATGGTTTTTTGCCCCGGTAATAAGCCAATTAAAACAAAGGGATATTAAGCGTACTGAAAGTAGCGCATTAAGTAATTATGCTTAAAAATCAGGCAATTACGGGCATTCGCTCCGTCGCCGCGTGGCGACAGCCTGTCCGAGGGCTATTTTCGGGATGAGGAAAGGTGAAGCTGGCCGGTAAGCCGGGTTCTGTCGTGGACAGCCATTCCTCTGGGCCGGACATTGCTGGCCGGCTCAAGCCACCTACCCGCAAGCTCGGCGGGACGCGTCATCGCTTGCCTATTCGGTGTTGCTCCGGGTGGAGGTTACCGCGTTTCACCCCGCCGAACTTGCGTCCGGCGGACTCGTCTCTGTGGCCCTGTTCCTCGCCTCACGGCGGACGGGCGTTACCCGTCACCCTACCCTGTGGAGCCCGGACTTTCCTCTATGCGCGGCACGTGCAGGTTGCCCTGTCCGGTTTGCTCCGCGCACAGCGGCTGCCTGGCCAGCTTCGCGGCGGATGGTAACACGCGGCTGCGGCAACACCGGGGATCAGCGCGCCTGGCGGCGGCGCACCACGGCCAGCAGGCGATGCAGGTGCTGGTCGTGCACGCCCAGCGCATCGAGATGGCGCAGCGTGTTGACCAGGTAGTCGACATTCGGCCCGCGTTCGCCGCAGCAGTCGGAAATGATGGCGGCGCAGGACTCCAGTTCCAGCCTCCCCGCGTAACCCTTGTGGCCCCGGTTCGCGAGAAACGCCAGCGCGGGCCGGCGGCGGTCGGCAGCGGTCACCGGCAGCATCCGCGGCACATACACGCCGCGGCGCATCTCCCTCTGCCACAGGGCTTCCAGCGCGTCGCCCACTTCGGCGGCGGCGATGCGGTAAACCATGCCCCTGCAGGCGCCGCCGGGATCCAGCCCCAGCACCAGACCCGGTTTGTCCACGGTGCCGCGGTAACGGCTGGAGTAGATGCAGAACGAACGGTGATAGCCGCGCAGCAGCGCAGGCTGTGCCTCGATGTGGCGGAAACCCGGATCCCACATCAGCGAACCGTAGGTGAACACCCACAGGTCGCCGCGCGGAAGATCCAGCCGGCTGTAATGAAGGGGATCCGCCGCCGAAGCGGCGGACGCTCTGCGGGAAGCTTGCAGCGGCTTCGCTCTCAAGCGCCGGCAATCCTCCACTGTACCGTGCCGCCGGCGCGCATCGGCACCAGCGTATCGGCGCCGAAGGGCACACTGGCCGGCACCTCCCAGGGCTGCTGCTGCAGCGTGATTTTTCCGGTGTTGCGCGGCAGCCCGTAGAAATCGGCGCCGAAATGGCCGGCAAAAGCCTCCAGCCGGTCAAGCGCGCCCGCCGCCGCAAACACTTCCGCATACAGCTCGATGCCGGCATGCGCGGTGTACATGCCGGCACAGCCGCAGTCGTTCTCCTTGGTATGCCGCGCATGCGGAGCACTGTCGGTGCCGAGGAAAAATTTCGGATTGCCGCTGGTTGCCGCAGCCACCAGCGCCGCGCGGTGCACTTCGCGCTTGAGGATCGGCAGGCAGTAGTTGTGCGGTCGCACGCCGCCGGTGAACAGTGCGTTGCGGTTGAGCAGCAGGTGCTGCGGTGTCAGCGTCGCCGCCACCCGCTGCGGCGCGGCCGTCACGAAAGCCGCAGCCTCGCGCGTGGTGATGTGTTCCATCACCACCTTCAATCCCTGGAAACGTTCGACCACCGGCGCCAGCGTGCGCTCGATGAACACGCGCTCGCGGTCGAACACGTCGATATCGGCATCGGTTACCTCGCCGTGCACCAGCAGCGGCATGCCGGCCTTTTCCATCGCCTCCAGCACCGGAAAACATTTCTCCAGCGCGGTGACGCCGGAATCGGAATTGGTGGTGGCGCCTGCCGGATAATATTTCACCGCATGCACCGCGCCGCTGTCCCGGGCACGGGTGATTTCCGCGGGTGGCGTGTTGTCGGTGAGGTACAGCGTCATCAGCGGCTCGAAGCGGCTTCCCGGCGGCAGCGCGGCAAGGATGCGTTCGCGGTAGGCCAGCGCAAGTTCCGTGGTGGTCACCGGCGGCTTGAGATTGGGCATGACGATGGCGCGGGCAAAACGCGCGGCGGTATGCGGCAGCACGTCGCGCATCGCGGCGCCATCGCGCAGATGCAGATGCCAGTCGTCGGGGCGGGTTATGGTGATCGTGTTCATGCCGGAAGTGATGGTAATCGCTGCGCCGCCGGGCGTAAATTGCCGCAGCTCAGTTTTCCCCTTTCAGTTTCAGCGCCAGTCCGTAGAGCTCGTTGCGGTTGCCGCCGGTCAGTTTTACCGCCAGCGCGACCGCCTGCTTCAGCGGCAATTCGCCGAGCAGTATTTGCAGAACATCCCCGGCGCCGGCCGAAGCGTCCTGCGCGGCCTCCGGGGCCCCTTCGACCACCAGCACGAATTCGCCCCGCCGCCGGTTTTCGTCACCCTGCAGCCATTCGCCGGCCTCTTCAAGCCGGCAGCGATGCAGCGTTTCGTGGAGTTTGGTCAGTTCGCGGGCAATCAGGATCTCCCGCGCACCGCCGAACACCGCGCAGAGATCGGCAATGCAGTCCGCGATGCGGTGCGGCGCCTCGTAGAACACCAGCAATGCCCGTTCCCCCGTCAGTTCACCCAGTACCCGGCGCCGCTCGGCGGCGCGGGACGGCAGAAAACCGCAGAACAGGAAACGGCCGGCCTCGAATCCGCTCGCCGACAGCGCGGCGGCGGCGGCGTTGGCACCGGGAACCGGCACCACGGCATGTCCTGCCGCCCGCGCCGCCGCCACCACCCGCGCACCCGGATCGGCGATGCCCGGCGTGCCGGCATCGCTGACCAGAGCCACCGCCTTCCCCCCGGCCAGCAGACCCAGCACCGTTTCCGCGGCCCGCCGCTCGTTGTGTTCATGCACGGCGGTCAGCCGGCCGGCGATGCCATGGCGGTTGAGCAGCTTCGAAGTGACGCGGGTATCCTCGGCGGCGATGACATCGACGCTGCGCAGCACGTCCAGCGCCCGCAGCGTGACGTCACCGAGATTCCCGATCGGTGTCGCGACTACATATAATGTTCCGGGAAGGACAGCGGCGCGACCGCCCGCGCCCGAACCTGCTTCAGTTCCCGGATCCTGCGGATGATTCATCGATTGTTGCGATACCCGATCGCCCTGATTTTCAGCTGCCTACTATACGGAGCGGGCACGGCATTGGCCAGCGAGGCCGCCGCGCCGCCGGCTGCCGCAACCACGACGCAGGTGCCGCACATTGCGCTGCTGCTCCCGCTCGACTCCAAGGTCTTTGCGCGGCACGCCAATGCGGTGCGCGACGGATTCCGGGCAGCGGCGGGCGTCGAAGAACGTCCGCTGCTGCCGGTGCGCGAGTATGCGGTTTCGGGCGATGTCGGCGGCAACCTGGAGGGTTTCCGCGCGGCGGTCGCGGCCGGTGCCCAGGTGGTTGTCGGTCCGCTGACGCGCGATGCCGTCACCGCACTCGCCTTCGGCGAGCCGGTGCCGGTGCCGACGCTGGCGCTGAACGTGCCCGATGACACCGGACGCATGCCGGGCAATCTCTACGTGCTGGGCCTGCAGGTCGAGACCGAAGCGCGGCAGGTCGCGCGACTGGCCTGGGAGACGGGTCGCCGCACGGTGGCGACCCTCAGCGGCGGCGGCCCGGTGCAGCGCCGCATGCAGGCGGCATTCGCCGCGGAATTCCGGCGCGCCGGCGGTACCGTGGCCGTCGACATTCCCTTCGTTTCCGATCCGGCAAGGCTGCGCGCCGCGACCCGCGGCCTGAACGGAATCGACGCGGCCTTCCTGGCCCTGAGCCACGCCGAAGCCCGCAGTGCGCGCCCCTATCTCGGCACCCTGCCGCTGTACGCGACCTCCAGCGTGCATGGCGGCGACCTCGGTCCCCTTGCCGGACATGACCTGGCCGGCATTCATTTCGTCGACATGCCCTGGCTGCTTGAACCCGAACACCCGCGGGTCGCCGCCTATCCCCGGCCGAAAACGCCGGTCAGCGCCGAGCTGGACCGCCTGTACGCGCTGGGCATCGACGCCTGGCGCATCGCCAGGCAGCTGCTCGAGGGCACCCGCGACATCCGCCTCAACGGCGTCACCGGACGGCTGATGCTGGGTGCGGACGGCCTCATCGAACGCGAACTCGTCACCGCACGTTATGCCGACGGCCGCGCCCAGGCCCTGCTGCCGGGACAGCATGAACCCCCGCGGTGAACAGGCCGAAGCCCTTGCGGCGGCCTTCATCGAGGAACGCGGCCTGCGCATCCTCGCCCGCAATTACCGCTGCCGCCACGGCGAACTCGACCTGATCGCCCGCGACGGCGACATGCTGGTGTTCATCGAGGTGCGCAGCCGCAAGGACACGCGTTTCGGCGGCGCGGCCGCCAGCATCAACGCTTCAAAACGCGAAAAACTGCTGAAAGCCGCCCGCCATTACCTCGCGGCGCTCCCCGTGGGGCCGGCCTGCCGCTTCGATGCGGTACTGCTCACCGGCGAGCCCCCGCGCATCGAATGGCTGCGCAACGTCATCGAGGAATAGGCCGCCGCAACAATCCGGACATCCGTTCGGAGTAGAATGCGGCCCACCATGGACCTGATCAGCCGCATCAGCGAAAACTTCTCGGAAAGCGCGCACCTCAAGCTGCAGTGCATGGATGCGCTTGCCGTTCCCATTGCCGCCGCAGTGCAGCTGATGGTGCGCTGCCTGCAGCAGGACGGGAAAATCCTGTCCTGCGGCAACGGCGGATCCGCCGCGGACGCCCAGCATTTCTCCGCGGAACTGCTGAACCGTTTCGAGGTCGAACGCCCGGGACTGGCCGCGATGGCGCTGACCACGGACAGCTCGACGCTGACGTCGATCGCCAATGACTACGACTACACGCAGGTGTTCTCGAAGCAGGTACGCGCGCTGGGCCATGCGGGTGACGTGCTGCTGGCGATATCCACCAGCGGCAATTCGCCCAACGTGATCGCCGCCATCGAAGCGGCGCATGAATGCGGTGTACATGTGGTCGCGCTGACCGGGCGCAACGGGGGCAGGATGGGCGAGATGCTGAAGGGCGAAGATGTGCACATCTGTGTTCCCGCCGGCAGCACCGCGCGCATCCAGGAAGTTCACCTGCTGACGCTGCATTGCCTCTGCGACGGCATTGATTGTCTACTTTTGGGAGTCGAATAGATGCGCAACATCATCACCATGAGCTTCATTGCACTGCTGCCCGTCCTTTCCGGCTGCGTCGCCGTGGCCGCAGGCGGGGTCGCCGCCGGCGTGATGGTCGCCGAAGACCGCCGCACGGTCGGCACCATGACCGAAGACCAGGGCATCGAACTGAAGGCGGCGAGCCGCATCGAGGAAAAGATCAAGGA
>JAEYXO010000376.1 GCA_023431245.1 Pseudomonadota bacterium
TGACCAGCGGCGGCAACGTGCGCGGAGCCGTGTTGCGCGGCATCGAGCCCGCCGCCGAGGAGAAGGTCAGCGAGATCGGCGCCCACATGCGCTCCGGCACGCTGGAATCGCTGCGTTCGGGCGAATACAACGTCGTGCTCGGCGCGCCGCTGGCGCGCGCGCTGGGCGTGACCGTCGGCGAGCGCGTGGTGCTGGTCGCGCCCCAGGGGCAGGTGACGCCGGCGGGCATCCTGCCGCGGCTGCGCCAGTTCACGGTGACCGGCACCTTCGAGGTCGGCCATTACGAGATCGACGCCGGGCTCGCGGTGGTGCACATCGAGGATGCGCAGCGGCTCTACCGCATGGACGACGGCGTTTCCGGCGTGCGCCTGAAGCTCGATGACCTCTTTCTCGCGCGCCAGGTGGCGCGCGATCTGCTGGCGCTGCTGCCGCCGGAGGTGTCGGTCAGCGACTGGTCGCGCTTCAACGCGACCTATTTCCGCGCGGTCGAGCTGGAGAAGCGCATGATGTCGCTGCTGCTGTTTTTCATCATCGCGATCGCCGCCTTCAACATGGTGTCCAGCCTCTACATGATGGTGCGCGAGAAGCAGGCCGACATCGCGATCCTGCGCACGATGGGCGCCTCGCCCGGCGAGGTCATGCGGATTTTCATGGTGCAGGGCACGCTGGTCGGCGCCATCGGCGTCGGCTGCGGCATCGTGTTCGGCATCCTCGGCGCGCTCAATGTCGACAGCATCATCGGTTTCATCGAGCAGGTGTTCCGCGTCAAGTTCATGCCGCAGGACGTCTACCAGATCGCCGACCTGCCGTCGGAGCTGCAGGCGGGCGACGTGGTGATGACCGCGGTGGTGGCCTTCGTGCTGTCGGTGCTGGCGACGATCTATCCGAGCTGGCGCGCGTCGAAGGTCAATCCGGCGGAGGCGCTGCGTTATGAATGAAGCGATGCCGGTGATTTCCTGCAGGGGGCTCCGCAAGTCCTACCGTGAGGGTGCCGATGCGGTGCCGGTGCTGCTGGGTGTCGATGTCGACGTGATGCCGGGCGAGCGTGTCGCCATTGGCGGTGCCTCGGGATCGGGCAAGAGCACTCTGCTGCACCTGCTCGGCGGACTGGATACGCCCAGCGCAGGGGAGGTCAGCATCCTCGGCGAGGCGCTGTCCGGGCAAAGCGAAAAGCGCCGCGGCGAGGTGCGCAACCGCACCCTGGGTTTCGTCTACCAGTTCCACCACCTGCTGCCCGAATTCAGCGCCGAGGAAAACGTCGCGATGCCGCTGATCATCCGCCGCGAGCCGCGTGCAGCCGCGCTGGCGGCGGCGAGGAAGATGCTGGAGGCGGTGGGCATGGGGCATCGCCTGACGCATGTACCGGGCGAACTCTCCGGCGGCGAACGCCAGCGCGCGGCTCTGGCGCGGGCGCTGGTGACACAGCCGGCCTGCGTGCTCGCCGACGAGCCGACGGGCAACCTTGACCGTGTCACGGCGGAGACGGTGTTCGACCTGATGCTGCAGTTGAACCGCGACATGAACACCAGCTTCATCATCGTCACCCACGATCCGCGCATCGCGGAACGCGCCGACCGCATCCTTGAACTGGTCGATGGTCAGCTGAAATCCAGGGGCAGCAAGGGCAATTAACAGGATGGACAGGATGTGCAGGATAAAACCCGGATTCCCGGCAAACACTTGCCCTTAGATCCTGTATATCCTGTCCATCCTGTAAATCGGCTCTGCCCTATCGCCCGACAATCTGCATGATGCCGGCGTGCAGTGCTTCGCGGTAAAGCCCTTCATCACCCAGCATCTGCTGCATCAGGAAACTCGGCGCGCCGCGCTTGATCAGACGCGGCACGACGATGCCCAGCGCGATCACCAGCAATCCGGTCCAGATCCAGCCGCTCAATGCCAGTCCCACGCCGATGCCCAGCACCGGCAGCATGAACAGCGGCAGCAGCAGCCGCGCGCTGAGGAATTTGGCGGCGGCCTGCGGATCGAAATTGACGATGATGCGGCCCTCGCCATAGGCCTGCACGAACTCGCGATGGGTCAGTGTCAGCGGCGGTGCTTGCGGTGTGCTCTCCAAGGACATTATATAAGTATTTGATTTTATTGATATTTTAGTATTCTACCGGGATCGGGTCGAGACTCCGCCACAGATACCAGGTCGCCACCGAACGCCAGGGTGACCACAGTTTGCCGAGCGCGGCAATGCGGCGCTCCGGCAAGGGGCGGCCTTTATTGTAGTGGAGGCTCATCGCACGCTGCAGGCCGAGGTCGCCGAGCGGAAACACGTCGGGCCGCGTCAGGTAGAACATCAGGAACATCTCCGCGGTCCAGCGGCCGATGCCCTTGACCTGCGTGAGATCGGCGATCAGCGCTTCGTCGTCCATGTCATGCCAGCGCGCGACATCGATGGTGCCGCCGGCGAAACGCTCCGACAGGTCGCGCAGGTATTTCACCTTCTGGCCCGACAGGCCGCAGCCGCGCAAGCGCTCTTCGGAGAGTTTCAGCACGCGTTGCGGCTGCATCTCGCCGACCGCGCCGGCGAAACGCTCCCATACGCTCTGCGCGGCCTTCACCGAAATCTGCTGGCCGATGATCGAGCGCGCGAGTGTCTGGAAGGCATCGCCGCGGCTGGCCATGGTCAGTCCCTTGTAACGCAGGATCAGCCCGCCCATCACCGGATCGGCGGCGCCGAGCTCGCGGGTGGCGCGTTTCCAGTACGCGGGCGTTCCGGCTTTCTTCATTGGTCCCGGCGTTGCTGCAAACGGTTGCGCCAGGACAGGCGGACGTGGATTTTCCAAGCGGTATCGACAAGCAGGTAACCGGCGGCCGCGAGGGTGAGCGCAAGCAGCGGCAGTCCCACCGCTAGCGGCTTGCCCATCGAGACCATCCAGTCGAACAGCGCGGGGATCCAACTGGTCAGCGTGTGGCCTTCCATGCTGAAGGTCGCCGGCATTGCGCCGCCGTTTTCGGACATCGTCACCAGCGCGCCGTAGCGGTAGGCGAGGTAATACAGCGGCACGATGGTCAGCGGGTTGGTGTAGAGGGTCACCAGCGCGGCCACCGGCAGGTTGACGCGGAACAGGATCGACAGGACAACGCCGCTGATGATCTGCAGCGGGCCCGGCACCAGCCCGGCGAACAGGCCGACCGCGACGCCCCCGGCGACCGAACGCCGGTGCAGATGCCACAGGTTGTGGTGTTTCAGCCAGGGTCCGAAGCGGGCTACCCAGCGGTTGCCGGTGATCGACTCGTGCGAAGGCAGGTATTTGCGGAAATATTTGCGCGGCATGTCGTGTTTCGGGGTGCTGCGGTCAGCGTCAGGATGGGCGCCGCGTTAGGGATCGATGGTTGCCCATATTATCGCCTTCGCCGCCGGTGTCTGGTGGCTGCAGCAGCAGGATCGCCTGCCGGAGCTGCAATGGGCATGGGGACTGCCGCCGGCACTGATGCTTGCGCTGTGGCTGCGCGGCGGCGGGGTGCCGCGCCGGGCCGGGCGCGCCGCGCTCACGCTGGCCTGTGCCGCGGCCGCGGGTTTCTTGTGGGCCGCCGCCTGCGCCCACTGGCGTCTTGCCGACCATCTGCCTCCGGAATGGGAATCGCGCGACATCGTGGTCGCCGGCGTCGTCGCCGGCCTGCCGCAGCCCTATGACCGCAGCGTCCGCTTCGAGTTCGATGTCGAACAGGTGCTGACGCCGGAGGCGCGGGTGCCGTCGCGCATCGTGCTGTCGTGGTGGGGGCGCGGCGCGCGCGACGGTGGTCCCGTGCAGCTGCCCGAAGTCCATGCCGGCGAACGCTGGCAGCTGACGGTGCGGCTGAAACGCCCGCACGGCCTCGCCAATCCGCATGGATTCGACTACGAGGCCTGGCTGCTGGAGCGCGGCATCCGCGCCACCGGTTATGTGCGCCCGAAAACGCAGGCGCGACGGCTTGATTACGCGGCACCCGGCCTGTCATATCGCGTCGAAGCCCTGCGCGAGCGTCTGCGCGGGCGCATCCGCGCGGCGCTTGGCGATGCGCCCGCCGCCGGCATCATCGTGGCGCTGGCGATGGGGGACCAGCGCGCGATTCCGCCGGAGCAGTGGCAGGTGTTCACCCGCACGGGGGTCAATCACCTGATGTCGATTTCCGGCCTGCACGTGACCATGCTCTCCGGCCTTGCCTTTGCAGTGGCGAACCTGCTGTGGCGGCGCAGCGCGCGGCTGACGCTGGCCTTGCCCGCGGTGAAGGCGGCGGCGCTCATCGGTTTCGTGGTCGCGCTGGGGTATGCGCTGCTGGCCGGGTTTGCGGTGCCGGCGCAGCGCACGGTGTTCATGCTCGCGGTCGTTGCCGTGGCGCTGTGGACGGGGCGCATCGCCGCGGCCGCCCCGGTGCTGGCACTGGCGCTGTTCGCGGTGCTGGTGATTGATCCCTGGGCGGTCAA
>JAEYXO010000347.1 GCA_023431245.1 Pseudomonadota bacterium
AAGCGCCGAAACGCGCGTTCTTGTGTTTGATGCCGGCATGGATCAGGCGGATCGCGAGATCGGAATCCTCGAGGCCCCAGCGCCCGGCATAGGCTTCATCGAAGCCGTTGACGCGCAGCAGGTCGGCACGCCAGGCGGAGAAATTGCAGGTCTTCACGCCTTCCCAGCGTTCCGGGCTGCGCTTGCGGAAAGCCCCATCGGGAAGCCGCAGCAGCGGCAGCAGGCGGTTGATGTCGCCGCGCAGCCGCGCCGCGGTCCATTGGGCAAAGGACCAGTCGTACAGCGGCAGGTGTTGCTCCAGCACGCGCTGCGTCAGCGCTTCGCTCAGTAGCACGCGGTTGCCCGACAGGAAACAGCCGGGCTCGGCCAGCATCCGGTGGCGCCGCACGAAATCGGGGGCCGGCACGCAGTCGGCGTCGGTATAGATCACGTAATCCGCCCGCGTCGTCGCCAGTCCGCGGTTGCGCATCACTGTCGCGCGGAAACCCCGATCCTCGTGCCAGAGATGGGTCACCGGAAAAGGCGCGCGCCGCGCATAGTCCTCGGTCAGCAGCCGCACGTCGTCTTTCGAGCCGTCGTCGGCCACGATCAGCTCGAAGTCGCCGGCATCCTGATGCAGATAACCTTCGAGCAGCGCCGCGAGGGCGTCGGGGCGGTTGTAGGTGGCGATGACGATTGCGATTTGCATGGGTCGAGTGAATGGTAATCGGTGAGGAGTGAAAAGTGAGCAGTAAGCAGTGCCCCCGGGTTTTACCGCTTACTGTTTACCGTTCATCTTCTTCTCCAGAAGCATCAGCTTCACATAGCGGTAATACGAGCCCTCGGCATTGGCGATGGCCAGCATCAGGCCTTCACGGCCGTCGAGAAAACCGGCGCGCAGCACA
Source organism: Pseudomonadota bacterium (assembly GCA_023431245.1). Classification (GTDB taxonomy): domain Bacteria; phylum Pseudomonadota; class Gammaproteobacteria; order Burkholderiales; family SG8-41. Next base: position 885 of record JAEYXO010000347.1, read on the forward strand.
TAGGTGCGGAAAAAGGCCCAGCCGCCATGCAGCAAGGCCTTGCCGAGAGAGGCGCGGCGGCCGCGCGCATGCAGGCCGCGTGCGCTGGCAGTCGAATACAGATTCATTTTTCCGATCATCTGGTCGAGATCGCTGATCGCCTCGTGCATCAGCGGCTGTTTCAGTTTGAACGTCGTGCCTTTGACGATCAGGCGCTCGTGGGCCTGGTCATCGGAGAAGCGGGCGGCATCGCGGCGGAACAGGCGCACGATGTAATCCGGCCACCAGCCCGAGTGCCTCATGTAGCGGCCGCAGAAACTGGAGCGCCGTGGCAGCGCAAACGCCGCCGCCGCGCTGCCGCCTGTGATTGCACCGCGGTTTTCTTCGGCCAGTTCCGGCGTCACCCATTCATCGGCATCGATGTTGAACAGCCAGTCGCCGGCAGCGGCATCCAGCGCGCGGGTTTTCTGCGGCCCGAAGCCCGGCCAGTCGTCGGTGACGGAGACCTTGGCGCCGAGCTCGCGGCTGATGGCCAAAGTGTCATCGCTGCTGCCCGAATCGATCACCACCACTTCGTCGGCCCAGGCCACGGACTCCAGGCAGCGGCGGATCGTTGCGCCGGCGTTCTTGGTGATGATGATGACGGAGATGGACATGTTTAATGGTGACTGGTAATTGGTAAATGGTAATTCGAGGGTATATGGTTTTACCAATTACCAGTCACCAATCACGACTCACTCGATTTTAAGCCTGCAAAAAGCAACCCCGTCATCCAGGCGAAGAACAGCCCCTCGGCATGGTCGAGCAGGAAGGAGTTGAACAGGCAGCCGACGGCGATGGTCACCACCAGGCCGCGGGCGAGGTCGGCTTCAAGGCCGGTTGGCAGTTTTTTGGCGAGGCGCCACTGCACGGCGAACAGGGCCAGCATGGCGGCCAGGCCGATGACGCCGACCTGTGCCGCAATGTGCAGATACTCGTTGTGCGGATTGCGCGTGGCAACCATTCCCGTGCCTTGCACCCGCTCTGCATAGGCCGAGGGAAAGCCTCCGGTGCCGACGCCGATGATCGGGCGGTCGCCGATGATACGTAGCGTGTTGCTGTAGAACTCGAGGCGGTAGCCGGCAGAGGAATGGCGGGCCGCTTTTTCCGGCATCCAGTCGCGGGTTTCCGTCGATAGTTTTGTCACCCGCTGTGAGAGCGGTCCCGGCACGGTCACGAGGATTGCTGAAACGGCGCCGAGCGCAATGACCGCACCCAACGCGATACGCGTTGGCAGGCGGGTAAGTATCAGCAGCAGGGCCAGCAACCCGAGCACAACATAACCCGTTGCCCCCTCCACCATCAGCGTGACGTTGACCGCCGCCAGCAGGGCCAGCGCGCCCCAGATCGCCTGGTCTCTGCGGAGCTGGATTTCCAGCGCCATCAGTACGAACAGGAAAGCCGCGAAGGCCATTAGCAGGTTGTGCGTGATGCGCAGCTTGAAGACCACGGGCGACAGCATATTGCCAGCGATGATGTCTCCCTCTTCGATAATACCGAAACGGACCAGGAACGACAGCAGCAACGTCACCAGCAGCGAACCGGCCAGCGCCCACAGCCCGATGCGCCGGGTGCCAGCCTCGCGGAAAAAGTAGGCGAACAGCGGGATGAAGGCAAGGTCCAGATACTTGAGCAGGTAGGTCCGGGCATCAGCGACGGGCTGGTTGCCCCACAGCGTTCCGAGTACCAGCAGACCGAACAACAACAGCGCGCAGACCGCAACGGCATTGCGCATGGCGGCGCGTTTGTCGGTCCACTGTCCGCCGAGGATCCAGCCCGCCAGCACGACCAGCAACAACAGGTTGTCGAACGCCACTGAAACCGGGATCGAGGCCCCGAGCGCAATCGTGGCCCAGCGTCCGGCACGATCCGCATGACGCGGCAATGCAGTCAGGCTCATCGGGCTAGCGCCGGCTGTATTCCGGCAGCCACCGCGAGAGCTCCGCTTTCACGGTGTCGGCATCGGGTGCGTCAGCTCGCGCGAGCCAGGCCGACAGCTGTTCCGGTAGTGCCGGGTCGGCGGGGCGCACCTGGGCGATGCGCAGCTTGGGATGGGGAGTGGGCAGCGAATTTTCGCCGTCGGC
>JAEYXO010000381.1 GCA_023431245.1 Pseudomonadota bacterium
TCGGAGACCTGCAGCACGCCCTCGATCATCGCAAGCCCGTCGGCGTCGAGCAGATTGCGGTCGTGCGCCGAGCGCAGCAGGCCGATCAGTTGTTCGCGGTCTTCCGGCTCGCGCAGCAGCAGCGCGGACAGCCGTTCAAGCAGGGTAGGTTTCTGGGATTCGTCCATGGCGGGGAAGTCAGGTGCCGCGCGGGGAAGGCTGGCGGTAAGGGTCAGGATACCCGAAGCGGGCGAGCAGCGTTTTTTCGCGGCGTTCCATCACGGCGGCGTCGGTGTCGTTTTCATGGTCGTAGCCCTGCAGGTGCAGCAGGCCGTGCACGACCATGTGCGCGTAATGCGCGGCGACGGTCTTGCGCTGCGCGCGCGCTTCGCGGGTGATCACCGGCGCGCACAGCGCAATGTCCCCTTCGTAGGGCGGCCGGTCGCGGAAGACGAAGGTCAGCACGTTGGTGGCGTAGTCCCTGTCGCGGTAGCTGCGGTTGAGCAGCCGGCCCTCGGCGCTGCCGACGATGCGGATGGTGACCCGGGCGTCGCCATCCAGTGCTGCGCGCGCCCAACGACGGATGCGCGCCGCCGCCGGCACGTTGCGGGCGGTGGCGGCGCATTGCACGTCAATCTGCGGCGCCTTGCGGCGGGCGCTCATTTGCCGTCGCCCGCGGTTTTGCGGTGCCGGTCGTAGGCATTGACGATGCGCTGCACCAGCGGATGGCGGACCACGTCGGCGGCCTCGAAGAAGGTGAAGGCGATGCCGCGCACCTTTTTCAGCACCGCCTGCGCTTCGACCAGGCCGCTGACCGTGCCCTTGGGCAGGTCGATCTGGGTCACGTCGCCGGTGACCACCGCCTTGCTGCCGAAGCCGATGCGGGTGAGGAACATTTTCATCTGCTCGCGCGTGGTGTTCTGCGCCTCGTCGAGGATGATGAAGGCGTGGTTCAGCGTGCGTCCGCGCATGAAGGCCAGCGGCGCGATCTCGATCGCCTGGCGCTCGAACATCTTTGCGACCTTGTCGTAACCCATCAGGTCGTAGAGCGCGTCGTAGAGCGGGCGCAGGTAGGGATCGACCTTCTGCGCCATGTCGCCGGGCAGGAAGCCGAGGCGTTCGCCGGCCTCGACCGCGGGGCGGACCAGGATGATGCGCTGCACCGCGTCGCGTTCCAGTGCGTCGACCGCGCAGGCCACCGCGAGGTAGGTCTTGCCGGTGCCGGCGGGGCCGATGCTGAAGGTGATGTCGTGTTTCTGGATGTTGAGCAGGTATTCGTTCTGCCGCGGCGTGCGGCCATGCAGATCCTGCTTGCGGGTGATCAGCGCCGGCGCCGGGATGCCGGCCTGCGCCGCCCCCTTGTGGCCGGCTTCGATCAGCGCGAGCTGCACCGCGTCCAGCGACAGCGGGTCGCGCGCCCGGTCGTAGAAATCCTGCAGCACCTTGGCCGCGGTGCGGGCCCGGTCAAGGCTGCCGGTCAGCGTGAAACGCTCGCCGCGGCGGGCGATGCCGACATCCAGCGCGGTTTCGACCTGGCGCAGGTTCTCGTCGAGCACGCCGCAGAGATTCGCGAGGCGCTGGTTGTCGACCGGGGTGAAGCTGATTTCCAGCGGTTTCAAGCGGTGGTCTCCGTGAGCTGCAGTTCGCCGCGCAGGGTGTGCGACCTGGCTTCGGTGATCAGGACGTCGGCGAAACGGCCGATGCGTTCGCGCGGCCCCGGGAAATTGACGACCCGGTTGTTGTCGGTACGTGCCGCCAGTTCTCCGGCATTGCGGCGGGCGACGCCGTCGATCAGCACGCGCTGGCGGGAGCCGACCATGGATTCGCTGATTTTCCTCGCCTGCGACGCGATCAATGCCTGCAGGTGCTGCAGCCGCTCCTGCTTGAGGGCCTGCGGCGTGTCATCCGCCAGATCCGCGGCCGGCGTGCCGGGGCGCGGGCTGTAGACGAAGCTGAAGCTGTCGTCGAAACCGATGTCCTCGATCAGCCGCAGGGTCTGCGCGAAGTCCTGTTCGGTTTCCCCGGGAAAGCCGACGATGAAATCCGAGGAGATGCAGATGTCCGGCCGCGCCGCGCGCAGGCGGCGGATGATCGACTTGTATTCCAGCGCGGTGTAGCCGCGCTTCATCGCCGCCAGCACGCGGTCGGAGCCCGACTGCACCGGCAGGTGCACGTGGCTCACCAGTTTGGGAATGCGGGCGTAGGCCTCGATCAGCCGTGGCGTGAATTCCTTCGGATGCGAAGTCGTGTAGCGGATGCGCTCGATGCCGGGGATGTCCGCGACGTAGTCGAGCAGCAGTGCGAAGTCCGCGTCGCCGGCACCGTCTTCCAGCGGTGCGCGCCAGGCATTGACGTTCTGGCCCAGCAGGGTGATTTCCTTCACGCCCTGCAGGGCGAGCTCCGCAACCTCGGTCAGCACGTCGTCGAAAGGCCGGGACACTTCTTCGCCGCGGGTATAGGGCACGACGCAGAAGGAACAGTACTTGCTGCAGCCCTCCATGATCGAGACAAAGGCGGTAACGCCTTCGGTCCGCGCCGGCGGCAGGTGATCGAATTTCTCGACTTCGGGAAAGGCGATGTCGATCTGGGGCCTGCCGCTGCTGCGCCTCGCGGCGATCAGCTGCGGCAGCCGGTGCAGAGTCTGCGGGCCGAAGACGACATCGACGAAGGGCGCGCGTTTGACGATGGCCGCGCCTTCCTGGCTGGCGACGCAGCCGCCGACACCGATGATCAGGCCGGGATTCCGCGCCTTGTACTGTTTGACGCGGCCGAGGTCGTGGAACACCTTTTCCTGGGCTTTTTCGCGCACCGAGCAGGTGTTGAACAGGATGACATCGGCTTCCGCCGGATCGTCGGTGGGGGCCAGGTCTTCGCCTGCGCGCAGCACGTCGGCCATCTTGGCCGAGTCGTACTCGTTCATCTGGCAACCGAAGGTCTTGATGTACACCTTGCCCACGGTTTACTTCTTTGCGCTGTCGATCCGGGCCTGTTCTTCCGGCGTCAGGATCACCAGGCGCAGCACCTCGCCATTCCGGTCCAGCAGGTACAGCACTTCGGAGCCGGGGGGCAACTGGCCATGAGTGATCGCACGGTTGTTGCGGTCGATGATGACGCCGCCCGGCGCAAGCCGGCGGGTCTCGTTGCCCAGTTGCACCAGCGGCAGCATTTGCCGCTCGCCGGTGGTTGCCCTCTTGGCCTCGGCCGGCAGTGCGCGCTGTGCCCAAGCCTGTCCGGAGAGCAGCAAAAAAGCCAATAAAAGCATTAACTTACGCATCGGCTTACGATAACACGGCAGGTCTTGCCCGGCAAACGCGAGAGCGGACAAACACGGAAAGAAGTGGTGGCGAGTCAGGGATTTGAACCCCGGACCAATGGATTATGATTCCACTGCTCTAACCACTGAGCTAACTCGCCACGGGAGGGGGCGCAGTCTAAAGAGCAGGGTGACCCTTGTCAAGCCGGCATTGCCGGCCATTCCATTGATTTTTCTGCAGAATCCGTATGTTACATGCAGTCTTGAGCATTCCCGGCGGGGATTCTGGAGGCTGCGTCCCGGGCCGCCTAGAATGCGGGCCATGGAAAACTGTCTTCTAGCGGATTTTACGTCCGATGCCTGCTATTCATCATGATGTACTGATTGTCGGCGGTGGCCTGGTGGGCGCCTGTCTCGCGCTGGCGCTGCAGCGCCAGGGCCTGACTGTCGCGTTGATCGACGCGCAGGCGCCGCAGGCGGTTGCGACGGGCGAGGGCTGGGATACCCGGGTTTACGCCATCAGCCCCGGCAACGCGGCCTTCCTCGACTCCCTCGGCGTCTGGCAGCGGCTCGATCCGCAGCGCGTGCAGCGCGTGGAGTCGATGCTGATTTCCGGAGACCGGCCCGCGGGCCGGCTTTCATTCAGCGCCTATGACGCCGGCCTGCGCGAGCTTGCGTTCATCGTCGAAAGCGGAGCCCTGCAGCGGGCCCTGCGCCAGGCCATGGCCGAAACCGGCGAGGCGCTGCCGTCATTTCCTGAATACGCGACCAGCCTGCAGGTCGGTGCGGACTGCGCCAGTCTGGCACTCGCCGGCGGCCGCCTGCTGCAGGCGCGGCTGGTGGTGGGCACCGATGGCGGCGATTCATGGGTGCGGCAGGCCGCAGGCCTGGAGGCCCGGGTTACCGACTACCGGCAAACCGGGGTCGTCGCCAATTTCGAAACCGGGGAAGACCATCGGGGTGCGGCACACCAGTGGTTCCGCGACGATGGCGTGCTGGCGCTGCTGCCCTTGCCGGGCCGGCGGGTATCGATGGTGTGGTCGACGGCGGAGGATCATGCGCAGGCGCTGCTGGCGCTGCCGGCTGCTGCGCTGGCCGAGAAAGTCATGGAAGCCAGCGCCGGCGTGCACGGTGTCTTGCGCTTGATCACACCCGCCGCCGGTTTTCCGTTGCGGCTTGCCCATGTGCCGAAACTGGTGGCGCCGCGGATCGCGTTGGCGGGCGACGCTGCGCACACTGTGCACCCGCTGGCGGGCCAGGGCGTTAATCTGGGTTTCCGGGATGTGCGCGAACTGGTGAGTGTGCTGTCGGCGCGCGCGCCCGGGCAGGACTGCGGCGACCGGCAACTGCTGCGGCGTTATGAAAGGGCGCGGCGCGAAGACATTGCGGCGATGGAACTCGGCACCGACGGGCTGCAGAAACTTTTTGCGGCAAGGCCGGTCTGGGTATCCGGGGTGCGTAATTCCGGCATGGCGGCAGTGGATCGGCTGCCATTCCTTAAAAACCTGCTGATCCGCCACGCAGCGGCCTGAATTCCACGCGGCCGCATACTTACCACCAATGACGGGCGATCCGCCCAGGGAACACGACATGTTGAAACGACTGGCTTCCGTTGTCTGTGCAGTGCTGCTGACGGCAGTTCCGGCGCAGGCCAACGAGGGCAATGTACGCAAGGCTTTCGAAGCCCGCTTTCCGTCGATGAAAATCGAAAGCATCACCCGGATGCCTTTCCCCGGCCTCTATGAAATCGTGTTTGACGGGCAGGTGGTTTATACCGATGAGAAGCTGACTTACCTGATGAGCGGAAACCTGTTCGACCTGCGCAGCACTCAGGAGCGCAACCTGACCCGCGAGCGCCGCGACCAGATCGCATCCGGCGCGCTGGTCAATGCGCAGGCGAATGCCATCAAGCGGGTCAAAGGCAACGGCAAACGGGTGGTCTACACCTTCGAGGATCCGAACTGCGGTTATTGCAAGGAGCTGCAGAAGGAGCTGAACAAGATGACCGACATCACGGTGTACACCTTCCTGCTGCCGATCCTGTCGCAGGACTCTGCCGAAAAATCGAAAGCAGTGTGGTGCGCCAGGGATCGCGGCCGTGCCTGGGATGATTTGATGAACAAGGCTGCGCTGCCGGCGAACGCGGTCAAGACCTGTGCGACGCCGCTGGAAGACAACCAGCGCCTGGCCCAGCGTTTTGGCGTGCGTGGAACGCCGGCCATATTCCTTGCCAACGGCCAGCAGGTCGGCGGCTATCTGCCGGCCGACAAGCTGGAGCAGGCGCTGGCCGCCCTGAAGTAGGCGGCTGCCGGGCGGAACGGCAAGGATGATTCCGGGCCGGATTCCAGGTTGCAGGTTCAGGCTGGCCCTGGGGCTGTCGGTCTTGGCGCATGTTTTACTGGCCGGCAGCTGGGGTGGCGGTGCCGGCGGCACTGTCGCCCTGCAGGGGCCGCTGCAGGCCCGCCTTGACGCCGCAGCGGCGGTGGCCTCGGATGCGGTTTTCGCGGATCAAGCCGTTGCGGCAACAATACCGGCGTTGCCGGAACAGCCGCGGTCCAGGGGTGGTCGCCCGGTGCCGGCGACTGCCGCGCCCGGTTCCGGTGCCGCCGGCGCCGATCCCCGTTTTTACCTGGCGCGCGAGCTGGATCAGTATCCTGCTGCCCCGGAGCTGCAGCAGGCCGCAGCGGCCGCCCATGTCCGCGTCTGGGTCGGCATAGACCAGCAGGGCCGCGTGGTGGATGTGGCCCCGGCGGATCCGGGACACCCGGTGGCGGAAGTCCGCGAGCAACTGCTGGCGGTCCGCTTCGTCCCGGCCCGCAAGGATGGCCGTCCCGTGAAGAGCCGCGTGCTGATGGAATGGCCAGTGCTCTAGACACCCTGCTGCCGGCACGGCACAGGGGGTGCTTTGGAGTAAAATCGGCCGTTCCGGTTTTCCCCGTCCCGACCGAAAGCACAGGATGAAGTCCGCGAACGCCCTTCTGAGCCACGCCGCATGCACCGGATGCCCTCCGGAAGCGGCGGCACGGCGATAGGCGCCCCATGCGCCTGCGCATACTCGGCTGTTCCGGCAGCATCGGCGGGCAACAGCACCGCACGACGTCTTTCCTGGTCGACCACGACATCCTGATCGATGCCGGCACCGGCGTCGGTGAATTGTCCTTGCCCGAACTGTCGCTGATTGACCATATCTTCGTGACCCATTCGCATCTCGATCACGTTGATTCCATCGCGTTTTTCCTGGACTCCGTGGGCGCGTTGCGGCCGAAGCCGGTGACGGTCTATGCCACCGCCCCGACGATCGAAATTCTCAAGAAGAACCTGTTCAACTGGGACATCTGGCCCGATTTCACCGTGATCCCGACGCCGGAAGCCCCGTTCATGCAGTACCGTGAGATCGAGGTCGGCAGCGTGATTGATCTCGGCGGTCGGAAGATCACGGCCCTGCCCGCGATCCATACCGTGCCGGCGGTCGGTTACCTGCTCGACAGCGGCAAAGGCAGCCTGGCATTCAGCGGCGATACCGGACCGAACGACGGCCTGTGGGAGATCGTCAATCGCACGGAAAACCTGAAGTACCTGATCATCGAAACCGCGTTTTCGGACAAGGACCGCAGGCTGGCGGAGCTGGCACGGCATCTGTGTCCGTCGATGCTCGGCGAGGAACTGGCCAAGCTGCAGCGGCAGGTGGAGGTTTACATCACCCACCTCAAGCCCAGCGAGATCGAGCTGACGATGCAGGAGATCGAGGAACTGTCGGTGAAAATCCCGCCGCGGCTCTTGCAGAACAACCACGTATTCGAATTTTGACCCGGTGAATGCGGGCTTGCGCCCGCTGCCGGCCGGACGGAGAATTCATCAGCGTGTGCCAGGGGGGTCTGGTCGCCGCAGGCTGATTCCAAGAACATGAAAAAAGAAGTCCCTGTAGAACAACTCGAATTCGGCGTATTCGTCTCCGAACTCGACCGGCCGTGGACAGAAACGCCGTTCATGTACCAGGGCTTCGTGCTCAATAATGAAAAGCAGCTGGAAGCCCTGAAGAAATACTGCAAGAAGGTCACGATAGACCTCGACAAGGGCCCCGACCTGCCCGACCGCAGTGCGCTGCTGACCAGCCGCACCGGCGAGCCCGCCGCCCGGCCGCGGGTGGCCGAACCGCTGGGCCCCAGCGTGCTGACGTCGATCAAGCACAAGGTCGTATACCGCGAGCAGTCCACGGTCGACGAGGAACTGCCGGTTGCGCGCACGGCGCAGCGGCAGACCGAGGTCGTGCTGAAGGACATCATGGGCCAGGTCGAGGCGGGCAAGGCGCTGGATGCGCCGCGCGTGCAGGAGGCCGTGACCAGCATGACGGACAGCGTCGTGCGCAATCCGGATGCGATGATGCTGCTCGCCAAGCTGAAGGAGAAGGGCGGACACACGTTGGACCGCGCCTTCGGCGTGTCGATCTACATGCTGACCTTCGGCCGCTTCCTGCAGTTGCCGCGCGAGCAGCTCGACCTGCTCGGCATGCTGGGATTGCTGCAGGATGTCGGCATGACCGCGGTGCCGGAGGAGGTCGTCGAGAAAAAGGGCGCCCTCTCCAAGCCCGAACTGATGGTCTGCCGCAGCCATATCGCGCACTCGGTGGCGATCCTGAAAGAGACCCCGGGCCTGCCGCCCGAGCTGCCGGAACTGGCGGCACTGCACCACGAGCGCTACGACGGCAGCGGTTATCCCAAGGGGCTGAAAGGGGACCAGATCGGGCTGTTCGGCTCGATCGCCGGCCTGGTCGACTGTTTTGACGCGATGACCCACCCGCGGTCCTATGCGGAGGTTTATTCGCCTTCGAACGCGCTCAATCATCTCTACAACACCCGCAACGTGCAGTTCGACGGGCCGCTGGTCGAGCAGTTCGTGCAGTGCATCGGCATTTTTCCCGTCGGTGCCCTGGTCGAGCTGAACTCCGGTGAAATCGGCATTGTCATCGCGCAGAATCTGGTGAGGCGTCTTCTGCCCAAGGTGATGGTGGTGCTCGATGCGCAGGGCGGCGTCAAGCGTCCGCAGCTGATACTCGATCTTGCGCAGGAGCCCAAAGCCGCGCCCGGCGTTCCTTACCGGATCAAACGCACCCTGGAGCAGGGCAGTGTCCCCATCGATCCCTCCGAATTCTTCCTCTGAGACGGCCGCGGACGGCGAACCCGGGGCTGCGGTGAGCCTGGGCGCGCTGACGGCACGCCTGGCCGAGGAATTCAATGCCGGTCCGGATACCCTGGCCCGGGTGGCCGCGGCGTTCCGCGACGTGCGGGAACGGGCACCGGACCTGTTCGTGCCGGTCGCCGGCACTCTTGCCGCCGCTTTCGGGGTGCAGGCGGTGTCCGGGGGCGCGGACGCGGCGGCGGTGCATGCCGCGCTGGGCGAATGGGCGCTGGACGCGGAAGGCGAACCCCTCGAGCGCATGCGGCGGGACTGCCAGCGATTCCAGGACGCGATGACCCGCGGTGTGCTGCGGCTGCAAGCCGGTGACCCTGCGCAATGCACCGAAACCCTGCTGGCGCTGCAGCGCTTCAATTTCCTGCAACTCGCGCTGCTGGCATCCCTGGCGGCGCGCGGCCAGGAGGAGGGAGGCGTCGTGCGCACGCTGCCGACCCCCGAATATGCGGCGTTCATGGAGATCTTCCGTTCGACCATCGAAAGCCACCGCCAGGAGGGCAAGCAGTTGTGCCTGCTGCTGCTGCAGGTGGGCAAGGTCGAGCAGATCGACCGCCAGCTCGGCCTGCAGAAGGGTGAAGCCTTCATGCTGCGCGTGACCCGGCGCATGCGCGAGGGCGTACTGCGCAGGCAGGACCAGCTGGGGCGCGTCAGCCGTGACCAGTTTGCCTGCCTGCTGCCGAGGATCGCCGGCGAAGGGGTGGCCATACTCGCCGCCAACAAGGTGCTGGGCGCGCTGGAGGCGCCGATCCCGATCGGCGACCGCACTTTCGATACCGATGCGGTGATCGGCATTGCCGTTTATCCCGACCACGGCGGTGATCCGCAGACGCTGGTACGCAACGCCAAGCTGGCGGCAAGGGTTGCGCGCGGTTCCGCCGAACGCACCGCCGTTTACGACCCCGCCCATGGCGAAAGCGAGGAACGGCAGCTGCGTTACGAGACGCGGCTGCGCCATGCGCTGGAGGAAAACACGCTCGGACTGGCCTTCGAGCCGCAGCTCGATGCACAGTCGGGCCGCATCGGCGGGCTGGAATGCAGCCTGCGCTGGACCGATGCCGAACTCGGCGAGGTGTCGGAGGCCGAGGCCCTCGGCACCGCGGAAAGCGCGGGTCTGGTGCGCGAGGTGACCTGGTGGGTCTTCAACAACGCGCTGCGCCAGAGCGCCGAGTTCGCAAAGGCCGGGCTGCAATGCAAGCTGGGGCTGAAGGTGTCGGCCAGCGGCCTGCTGCAGCCCGATTTCCCGGAGTTTGTCGATCGTGCGCTGCGCACCTGGGGCGTGCCGCCGGGCCGCGTGGTCATCGGCGTGCACGAGTCGGCCATTGCCGGCGACCTGGCACAGGTGAAGGACGCCTTTGCCCGCCTCAAGCGCCTCGGACTGCGCCTGGGCATCGCCGGGTTCGCCACCGGCGCGTCTTCGCTGAGCAACCTGGCCCAGCTGCCCTTCGACGAGATGCAGCTCAGTGCCGAATTCGTGCATGACATGCAGCGTTCCCAGCTGCACGGAAAAATCGTCCGCTCCCTGGTGCGGCTTGCCCGCGACCTCGGCCTGCGGCTCACGGCCGAGGGGGTGGCCGACGGCGAAACCGTTGTCGCCCTCCTTGCGCTGGGCTGCGAACGGATCCAGGGCCCGCATGTCAGTCCACCGCTGACCGCCGAAGACATCATGATCTTCGAGAAAAGCGGGGCGGGGCTCGCGAAACTGCGGTTGTCCGATCTCTGACTCCGCCACGGTGCCGCGGACATGAAAATCGATTTCGAGATCATCCGCGGCATCCTCGAGCGCCGGCTGCAGCAATCCGACATCGAGCGCCTGCTTGGCGGCCTCTCGGACGCCGAGAAAACCCAGCTGCTGATCCGCATCACCGAGCTGGTGCGCCGGACCACCGCGCTGGTCGATGTCGCCAACCGGGTGTCCGACACGCTGTCGCTGGACGTGCTGTTTCCGCGGCTGATGGAAGTGGTGACCGAGACCCTCAATGCGGAGCGCAGTTCGCTGTTCCTGTACGACGCGGAAACGAAGGAGCTGTTCTCCCGGGTCATGCAGGGCAATGCAATGGGGGAGGTGCGTTTCCCCGCGGATCGCGGCATTGCCGGCTCGGTGTTCACCAGCGGCAGGGGGGAGATCATCCCGGATGCCTATGCCGATCCGCGGTTCAACCGCAAGGTCGACACCGACACCGGCTACCGCACGCGCAACATCCTCTGTGTGCCGATCCGCAACAAGAAACAGGCGGTGATCGGCGTCACCCAGGCGCTCAACAAGAGGGAGGGGGGCTTCGACGCCGAGGACCAGCAGCTGCTGGAAGGGCTGTCCTCACAGGCCGCGGCGGCGCTCGAGAATGCGCGCATGTTCGAGCGGGTCGAGCGGGCGCAGCGCGAGGAGGCCCTGCTGCTCGATGTGGTCAGTTCGATCACCTCGGAAATACTGCTCGATCCGCTGCTGGAGAAGATCCTTGCCGCGGCGACCCAGCTGCTGGGCGCCGACCGCGGCGCCCTGTTCATCCACGACCCGGCGACCGGCGAGCTGTGGTCGCGGGTGGTGGAGGGCGAAGTCTCCCGGGAGATCCGATTTCCGGCGAATGCCGGCATTGCCGGCGAGTGTTTCACCACCGGGGCGCGCATCAACATCGACGATGCCTACGCCGATCCGCGCTTCAATCCCGACGTTGACAAGGGCACCGGCTACCGCACGCGCAACATCCTGTGCATGCCGATCACCACCAAGGGCGGCAACAAGGTCGGCGTGATGGAAATCCTCAACAAGAAGAAGGGGCCCTTCACCGCGGCCGACCAGCGGCGGCTGGCGGCGCTGTGCGCCCAGGCCGCGGTGTCGATCGAAAAAGCCCAGCTGTTCGAGGATGTCAGCAATTCGCGCAACTACAACGAAAGCATCCTGCGCAGCATGAGCAACGGCGTGCTGACGCTGGATGCGGGCAACACCATCAGCAAGGTCAACCCCTCGGCGCTGCGCATCCTGCAGCGCGCGGAGCAGGATACCGTGAGCCGCAAGGTGGGGGAGGTTTTCGACGGCCCCAACAGCTGGGTGACCCACAGCCTGGAAAAAGTGCTGCGCACCGGCAGGATCGACAGCACGGTCGACTCGGACCTCGTGCTCGGCGACAGGCGCGCGGTGTCGGTCAACATGACCGCGGTGCCGCTGCAGGATGCCCATGACGATCCGATCGGTTCGATGCTGATCATGGAGGACATCACCCGCGAAAAGCGCCTGCGCAACACGATGTCGCGCTACATGAGCAAGGCGGTGATGGACGAACTGCTGGAGGGTGGCGATGCCGTTCTCGGCGGCGCCAGCCGCGAAGTGAGCGTGCTGTTTTCCGACATCCGCGGCTTCACCGCGCTGTCGGAGCGGCTGGGGCCGCGCGAGACGGTGGCGATGCTCAACGACTATTTCACCGACATGGTCGACATCGTGTTCGCCCACAACGGCATACTCGACAAATACATCGGCGACATGATCATGGCCGTTTTCGGCTCGGTGCGGACGTCACGCAACGATGCGGAGAATGCCGTCACCGTCGGCAGCCGGATGATGATGGCCCTGCGCGAGCTGAACGCCCGCCGGACCCCGGCCGGGCACGAGCCGATCGCCATCGGCATCGGCATCAGCACCGGCAGCGTCGTCGCCGGCAGCATCGGCTCTCCGAAGCGGCTGGAATACACGGTGATCGGCGACCGCGTGAACCTCGCCGAGCGCCTGCAGAATGCCAACAAGTACTATGGCAGCGATGTGCTGGTCTGCGAGACCACCGTGGCGCGCCTGGGCAGGCCGGTGCGCCTGCGCGAGCTCGACCTGATCCGGGTGCGCGGGCGCCAGGCGCCGGTGTCGATCAGCGAAGTGCTGGAACACCACACCGCGCAGAGTTTTCCGCGCATGGACGAAGTCCTGTTCACCTTTGCCGAGGCGGTCGGCCATTACCGCAACCGCTCGTGGCAGCGTGCCGAGGCCCTGTTCCGGCAGGCGCTGGCCGCCTGCCCCGGGGATCGCCCCTCACGGATTTACCTCGAGCGTTGCGCGATTTATCGCGACAACCCGCCGCCGGAGGACTGGGACGGGGTGTGGACACTGCAGGGGCATTGAATGCGCCCGCCGCGTCACTGCCGCCGCGGTCCGCAAAAATCGAAATCCACCGCCGGCTGCCGCCCTGTCACGAGGTCGGCGACGGCTGCACCGGCGCCGCAGGCCTGGGTCCAGCCCAGCGTGCCGTGTCCGGTGTTGAGATGGAGGTTGCCGTAAGGCGTGCCGCCCAGATAGGGCACATTGGAGGGCGTGGCGGGACGCAATCCGGCCCATAGCTGCGGCCGGTTGAAGTCACCGGCCTCCGGAAACAGTTCGGCAACCCGGCGCAGGATGGCATCACAGCGCGCCGGGTTCAGCGTGCGGTCGTAACCGTTGAATTCCGCGGTGCCGGCGATGCGCAGCCGCTCGCCCAGCCGCGAAAACACCAGCTTGTGTTCATCATCGGTCAGCGACACCGTATAGGCCTTCCGCGGATCGCGCACCGGCAGCGTCACCGAATATCCTTTCACCGGGTAGATGCGCAGGCTGATGCCCAGCGGCTGCAGCAGCGCCGCGCTGCCGGTGCCCAGGCAGACCACGAAGGCGTCTGCCGCGAGCACTTCGTCATGGCCTTCCGCGCGGGCGAGGACGCCCGTGATGTCCCCGTTCCTGCCGGTGATCAGCGAGCGGGCGGTCAGTCCGAAGCGGAAGCGGACGCCGCGCGCAGCGCACAGTCCGGCGAGTTCGCGGGTAAACCGGTGTGCGTCGCCCGATTCATCGCCGGGGGAATAAGTGCCGCCCGCCAGCCGCCTGCGGATTGACGCCAGCGCGGGTTCGATCGCGATGCACTCCTCGGCCGAGCGGGTTTCCAGCCTGCAACCCGATTCACGCATCAGTTCCGCGGCGTGCTGTGCGCCCTTCCACGCGGCCGGAGAGGTATAAAAATGCAGGATGCCGCGTGTCAGCTGGTCGTACTGGATTCCGGTTTCGGCGCGCAACTCCTGCAGCATGCTGCGGCTGTAATTGCCCAGCGCGACCAGCTGGCGGATGTTTCGACGCAGCCTTGCCGGCGTGCATTCGCGCAGGAAGGCGCAGCCCCAGCGCCATTGCGCCGGATCGGCGCGCAGGCGGAACAGCAGCGGCGCATCCTCGCGCCCCAGCCAGCGCAGGATCTGCAGCGGTGCCCGCGGATTGGCCCAGGGTTCGGCATGGGAAACCGAGATCTGTCCGCCATTGGCATAAGAGGTTTCAAGGGCGGGCGCCTCGCGACCTTCGATGACGGTGACCTCGTGCCCGGCGCGGCGCAGATACCAGGCCGTGGCGACACCGGTGACACCGGCGCCCAGAACAGTCACATGCATTGCCGGAGCGAGAACTTATAAAAATATCAATAAAAACAAATACTTATAACATACCCAAAGTCGGTGCGCACTTACATTCATGCAGATCAGCCGCTCAAGGACCGTTCAGCGGATAACCCTGGGGCAGCAGCAGCCACATCCGCAAGGCCTGTTTCATCCGCCCCGCCTCGCGACCGGCCTCGTCGCCATAACCCCAGAAGAAGTCGGCACGCACGGCGCCGCGGATGGCGGTGCCGGTATCCTGCGCCAGCATCAGCTGCTGCAGCGGTTTTTTGCTGAGCGGCCAGGTGGTGGCGAGAAACACGGGTGCACCCAGCGGCACATAACGCGGGTCGGCGGCGATCGAGCGGCGCGCGGTCAGCGGCACGCCCTGGGCGCCGAGCGGACCGCCGATGCCTTCCGGCAGTTCGCGGAAAAAGATGTAGCGCGGGTTGTAATCGAGGACTTCACGCAGCTTGTCCGGGTTCTGCCTAGCCCAGGCCTTGATGCCCTGCATCGAGGCGCGTTCCGCCGCCAGTTCGCCGCGGTCGATCAGCAGGCGGCCGATCGAGCGGTAGGGGTGGCCGTTGTGGTCGGCAAAGCCGACGCGCAGCACGCCGCCGCCTTCGAGTTCGATGCGCCCGGAGCCCTGGATCTGCAGGAAAAAAAGTTCCACCGGATCTTCGACCCAGGCGATTTCACGGCCCTGCACCGCGGCCAGACCCGCTTCGATCTGCGCACGTTCGTAATACGGCAGCACGCGCTTGCCGTCGAGCCGGCCGCGCAGCCGCGGCTCGCGGGCCTCGATGCCGAAAGCCGGCAGGTCGAGCGTGACCAGGTCACCGGGGACGCCGTAGACCGGATGACGGTAACGCGCCGTCGGTTTGCGGCTGCCGCGCAGCAGCGGCTCGTAGTACCCCGTTGCGAGGCCTTCAGTGCGGCCGTCAGCCTGCAGCAGCTGGTAGGGCGTGAAATTCGTCTCGAAGAACTGTCGCGCCGTCCTGCGGTCCGGTGGCGGCGCGGCCAGGGCTTCGTTGCAGACCGCCTGCCATGCCGTCTGTGTTTTCAGCGTGCTGCAACTGATCAGGAAGGCGTTCCATGCCGCGGCCGGGTCATCATCCTGCCAGCCCGGCAGATCGGTCCACTGCGCGCGCCGCAGGTGGTTGCCGGCCAGCGTGGCGGTCTGCCGGCTTGCCGGTGCCGCGGTTTCGGCCGGCGGTGGCGGTACCGGCACCGGTAGCGCTGCGGGCGGCGGGGCCGGTATCACGGCCGGTTCGGCAGTGACCGGAGGCGCCTGATCCGGTGTCGAGCGGCAGGCTGCCGCGGTCATCGCCACGGCGATGGCGGCAAGCAGGATGCGCAGCGGGAATTTGTTAAAGTCGAAACAATGCATCGGACACCTGGAAGGCCTGAGTCATGACCGGATTGATGTGGTATTTGATCGAGGCCGCGGTCGCGGTCGCGTTGCTGGGCGGCATCGTCTGGCTGACCTGGCCGCGCCGTGACGATGGCGATGACGACCCGGACGAATCCGGGAAATCCTGAGCGCCGGTTTTTTCCAGCGTGATCATCCGGAACCACCCCCCCGCCAGCGCCGGTTCGTCGCTGATCACGCGCAGCTCATTTACGCCGGCGAGCGCGTCCTCGAACACCACGTCGGTGCGGGTCGCAATGCGCCGGGCCAGCGGGCTGAGCAGCCGTCGCAGCCATGCCGTTTCCCCCGGCCGCAGGAATTTGTCGAGCACGAACAGGCGGCCCCCCGTGCGGACCACGCGCGCGGCCTCCGCCAGCGCCGCGCGGGTGTCGGGCACGATGGCGAGTATCAGGTGCAGCAGCACATGATCGAAAGCGCCGTCGGCGAACGGCAGGCGCTGGCTGTCGCCCTGGACCCAGCGGATGTCGAGGGAGCCGCTGCGCGGCAGTCCCTTGCGCAGCATCGCGCGCGTCAGGTCGAGCGCGGTGTAACGG
>JAEYXO010000196.1 GCA_023431245.1 Pseudomonadota bacterium
GATCGCCTTCACCGGGCCGATGCCCATCACCTCCGGCGGCACCCCGGCCACTGCGTAGCCCATGAAACGGGCCAGCGGCTGCAGCTTGTAACGTTTCACCGCGGCTTCACTCATCAACACAACCACGGCAGCGCCGTCCGACATCTGCGAACTGTTGCCGGCGGTGACACTGCCCTTCGCGGCAAAGGCCGGCTTCAGTTTTGCCAGCGCCTCGGGCGAGGTGTCGCGGCGCGGGCCTTCGTCATGTTCCGCCTTGCGGTTCCTGACGGCGACCTGCCGGCTGTCGAGGTCGGGCAGCTTTTCGGTGATCAGGTACGGCGTGGTTTCGTCGCGGAATTCGCCGGCATCGATGGCCTGCGCCGCGCGGCGGTGGCTTTCGGCGGCAAACAGGTCCTGGTCTTCGCGGCTGATTTTCCACTGCGCGGCGACGCGTTCGGCGGTGATGCCCATGCCGTAGGCGATGGCGACGTTTTCGTCCTTCTCGAAGATTGCCGGACTGAAACTCGGCTTGTTGCCCCCCATCGGCACCAGGCTCATGCTCTCGGTGCCGGCGGCGATCATCACCTCGGCTTCGCCCAGGCGGATGCGCGCCGCGGCATCGGCCACGGCCTGCAGCCCCGACGAGCAGAAACGGTTCAAGGTCATGCCCGGCACGGTGTCGGGCAGCCCGGCCAGCAGCAGGCCGATGCGGGCGACGTTCATGCCCTGCTCGCCCTCCGGCATCGCGCAGCCGGCAATGACGTCACCGATCTCCTGCGGATCCAGCCCCGGGCACTGCGCCACCGCGCTGCGTATCACATGCGCCAGCAGGTCATCGGGCCGGGTGTTTTTGTACATGCCGCGCGGGGCCTTGCCGACGGCGGTGCGGGTGGCGGCGACGATGTAGGCGTCCTGGATTTGTCGGGTCATGGCAATTTCCTTGGTGAGTGGTAAGCAGTGAGCGGTGAGCGGAGAAACCGCTTGTCACCACCCTCTCACCGCTTACTGCTTACTGCTTACTGTTCACTACCCACTAGTTCCTCAACGGTTTGCCGGTCTTCAGCATATGCTCGATCCGCGCCTGGCTTTTCTCGGTCGCGATCAGTTCCATGAAATGCTGGCGTTCGAGGTCGAGCAGCCACTGCTCATCGACCCGGCTGCCGCCTTCGATGTCGCCGCCGCACATGACGGTCGCCACCTTGGTTGCGATCAGGCGGTCGTGGTCGGAGATATGGCCGCCGGCGTGCATATTCTCGACAAAGGCGCGGATGGTCGAGATGCCGCTGCGGCCGAGCACCGGGATCGCCTTCGCCCGCAGCGGCGGGCGGTAACCGGCGGCAGCCAGCGCCCGCGCTTCGGCCTTGGCAATCTCCAGCAGCTCGAAACGGTTCATCACCACGCGGTCGGTCGCGCGCAGGTAGCCGATCTCGCGCGCATGTTCGGCGCTGCGCCCGACTTCCGCCATCGCCACTGCCTTGAAGTATTTCTGCAGGAAAGGCGAAATGTCGCCGCCCTTCGCCTCCTCCGCAGCACGCATCGTGAACTCCTTGCAGCCGCCACCGGCGGGCAGCAGGCCGACGCCGACCTCGACCAGGCCGATGTAGCTCTCCAGCGTCGCCACCGCGCGGTCGCTGTGCATGATGAATTCGCAGCCGCCGCCCAGCGCCAGCCCGTCGACCGCGGCCACCGTGGGCACCATCGAATACTTGAGCATCTGCGTCGTCACCTGGAACTGCTCGACCAGGTGCTCGACCTCGGCCAGCTTGCCGGCCATCAGCTGGTCGGCGACACCCAGCTGGCGCGCCGCCTTCAGCGCCAGCGACTCGGCCTCGCGCCTGAAATTCTTGAACAGCTTGCCCAGCGCCGAGGGCGGTGCCGGCGGCGCCTTGGAACCGCTGCCGCTGGTTTTCTTCAGGTTGGCACCCACCGAAAACGGCGGCTCGGTCTGCCAGATCACCAGGCCGGCGTAGTTGCGCTCGGCCTCGGCAATCGCCTGCTGCACGCCCTGCAGCACATCGTCGCCGATCGCATGCATGCGGCTCTTGAAGCTGACGATCGCGATGTCATCGCCCGTGTGCCAGCAGCGCACGCCGTCGGTCTCGAATATCGTCGTGCCGTAAGTCCGCTCCTCGCCCAGCAGGCGGTCCGGATAGGGCTGGCGTTTGTAGACTGCCAGCGTCGAGCGCGGCTGGTTGCCACGCGTCGACGGCGACCAGGAACCCGCAGGGCCGTGCACACCGCTGCGCGAGGCTTCGGTCACCCAGGCCGGCAGCGGCACAGCGGCCATCGCCCTGCCCGCCGCAATGTCTTCGGCAATCCAGCCGGCGATCTGCTGCCAGCCGGCCGACTGCCAGATCTCGAAGGGGCCGGACTCCCAGCCGAAGCCCCAGCGGATCGCGAAATCGAGGTCACGCGCGTTGTGGGCGATGGATTCAAGGTGCAGCGCGCAGTAGTGGAAAGTGTCGCGGAAGATCGACCAGATGAACTGCGCCTGCGGATGGTCCGAGGCGTGCAGCTGTGCGAAACGCTCAGCGGCATTTTTGTTCTTCAGGATTCCGATTACCGCCTCGTCGGCCTTGCCGTCGGATACACGGTAAGCACCGGTCTTGAGATCGAGCACCTGGATGTCGCGGCCGACCTTCTGGTAGACACCCTTGCGCGTTTTCTGTCCCAGCGCGCCGGCATCGATCAGTTTCTGCATCCACGCCGGGATGCCATAGTATTTGTGCCAGGGATCCTGCGGCAGCGTGTCGCGCATCGTGTGCACGACATGGGCGAAGGTGTCGAGGCCGACCACGTCGGCGGTGCGGAAGGTCGCGCTTTTCGGGCGGCCGACCAGCGGACCGGTCAGCGCATCGACGGTGTCAAAGCCGATGCCCAGGCGCTCGGCATGGTGCAGCGTGGCCAGCATCGAGAACACGCCGACACGGTTGGCAATGAAGTTCGGCGTGTCCTTCGCCCGCACGACCCCCTTCCCCAGCGTGGTCACCAGGAAACGCTCCAGCTCGTCGAGGATGCCCGCATCGGTGCCGTCGCAGGCGATCAGCTCGACCAGGTGCATGTAACGCGGTGGGTTGAAGAAATGGACGCCGCAGAAGCGGTGGCGCTGCTGCTCCGGAAATACCGCGGCCAGCTGGTTGATCGACAGGCCCGAGGTGTTGCTGGCGAAGATGGTGTGCTCGCCCAGGTGCGGCGCGACCTTGCGGTAGAGGTCAGCCTTCCAGTCCATGCGTTCCGAAATCGCCTCAATGACGATATCGCAATCGGCGAGCCGGTCGAGGTGCTGGTCGTAGTTGGCAGGTTCGATCAGATCAGCGTTGTCCTTCAGCGCCAGCGGGCTCGGCTCCAGCTTTTTCAGGTTGGCCATCGCCTTCAGCACATTGCCGTTGGGATCACCCTCCTTCGCAGCCAGTTCAAACAGCAGGACGGGGACATGGGCATTGATCAGGTGCGCGGCAATCTGCGCACCCATCACGCCGGCGCCGAGCACGGCAACCTTGCGCACCAGCAGAGGGGAATTTCCGGACATGGCAACCTCGGGTGGAAGCGGTGAAAAACGGTTATCCGCCATTCTACGCGGCCAGGCGCCACAAAAGAAAACCGGGCGGCCTGGGCCGCCCGGTCATCGGTGCCACGGTCCGGATCAGAACGCGTGCGAGTACTGCACGGAGAGGATGTCCGCCCGGTTCTTGAAGCTGCCGATCAGGGTGCCGGCCCCGGCGACGGTGGTCCTGATGCTCGCGTCCTTGACGAATTCGTGGGCATAACCCACGTCGAGGATGCCCTGCTTCGACGGCTTGTACTGCACGCCCACGGCAATCCAGGTGCGGTCCTGGTCCGGCAGGCGCGGCGTGCGGTCGATGTCGTTGGTGGGCGTCGGGTCGAGCGCGACGCCGAAACGCAGCTTGGTCTGCTCGTTGAGTTTGTAGTTGGCGCCGACTCCGAGGCGCACGGTGTCCTTCCAGTTGAACAGCAGTGTCGATACCGTGCTGCCCACCGCGCCGCCGGCCGAGGCCGAGGTGCGGATGATGTCCAGCCGCTTGATGGTGCTCCAGCCAGTCCAGGTGATGTCGGCCATCAGTTCCCATTTCGGGCTGATGGTGCTGAACAGGCTGATCGAGGCCGAGTCCGGCACCTTGAGGTCGGCCTTGATGTTGCCGTTGGCCGCACCGAGGCCGGACACCGTCACCTGGCCTTCGAGGGTGTAATCGATCGCCGAGCGATAAGTTGCCCCGAGCCGCGTCGTCGGCGACAGCTGGGCAATCAGCCCGATGTTGTAGCCAAAACCGATGTCATCGCCCTTGTTGGTGACCAGGCCGGCGGCACCGACGCCCGACAGCGTGGCCTTGAGGTGCTGCACGCTGATACCGCCGCCGATCGAGAAATTGTCGTTGACCTTGTAGCCCAGCGAGGGATTGATGTTGAGCGCCTGGATCGCCGACTCCACCGCGCTGAAACGGCCGCGCCAGCCCGCATCGTACTCCGTGGCCAGCCCGAAAGGCACGTTCACCGCAAGGCCGAACTTCAGCTGCGGATTGACCGTCATCGTGTAAAAACCGTTGGGAATCGCCGCCCAGTCGCCACCGTCGCCGCCGTTGCCGGTACCTGGCGCCGCAAAGGCGCCGGTCGAACCGGCATTGGTGAACTTGAACGAGGGTTTGACCAGGTGGATGGCCGCCGTGGCCTGCCGGTTGGTGTTCAGCAGGGTCATCGCCGCCGGGTTGTACCAGGCCACGCTGGAATCATCGGCCGCCGCCGCGCCGCCGGCAAAGGCATTGCCGGTGCCACTGCCGCTCTGCGTGCCGATGCCGAAACCGCCGGCCGCGGCCGGTGCCGACATGGCGGCCAGTGCGACAGAAACTGATAAGCATATGATTTTATTGATATTTTTCATATCTCTCTCCTGGGATGTTCCTGCCGGTTAATGATGACTTGCGATGTCTCCCGCACTGACTGGCATGTTACCCGCGAGCGCTGCAATTTCAACAGTTCATGGGGCTCCCGGCCCGATCACTGTGGTTGCGGCACCACACGGGGCCGGCGCTGGTTGTCGACGGCGACGTAAGTGAGGATCGCCTCGGTGACCTTCACGCATTCCTCGCGCTCGGGCCGCCGCTGCGCAAACACCTGCACGTCAACCGTAATCGACGTGCGCCCCACCTTGACCACCTCGGCATAGAAGCTGACCACGTCGCCGACAAAGACCGGTTGGCGGAAGACAAAGGAATTGACCGCCACCGTGGCGATCCGCCCTTGGGCCAACCGCGTCGCCGGCACACTGCCGGCAAGGTCGACCTGCGCCATGATCCAGCCGCCGAAAATGTCCCCGGTGTGATTGGCATCCGAGGGCATCGGGATCACCCGCAGTGCCGGCTGCCGGTCGGGCAAGGTCGTCTTGTCCCCGCGTTCATCGCTCATCATTCATCACTCATCGTTCATCGTTGCCCTCAATGTCCCGCATACATGCGGTCGATTTCGGCGTTGAATTTCTCCATGACCTTGGCCCGCTTCAGCTTCATCGTCGGCGTCAGCAGCCCGCTCTCCACGGTCCAGGGTTCCAGCGTGGCGGCAGCACGCCGCACCTGGGCATAACCGGGGAACTCGGTGATCTGCGAGGCGATGCGTGCCAGCAGCGCCTGTTCGGCCTGGTCGGAAGCCCAGGCATCCGGATTGATG
>JAEYXO010000033.1 GCA_023431245.1 Pseudomonadota bacterium
ACTTCGGGCAGGCCGCCCACGGGAAAGGTTATCAGGAATGCGCCCCCGCCGCGACGGAAGCCGCGACCCGCGATTCGTGTATATTGAATCGCAGTCGCAACACGGAGCAGGACATGAATCAGGACGCGCAGAAACAGGCGGCGGCAAAGGCGGCGGCGGCACTGGTGCCCGAAGGCGCCATTGTCGGCGTCGGCACCGGCTCGACGGTCAACTTCTTCATCGACGAACTGGCAAAGATCAAGGGGCGCATCGAGGGCGCGGTATCGAGCTCGGAAGCCAGCGCGGCGCGGCTGAAGGCCGCCGGCATCCCGGTGTTCGACCTCAACGGCGTGCGCGAGCTGCCGGTCTATGTGGACGGCGCCGACGAGGTCACCCGTCACCTGATGATGATCAAGGGCGGCGGCGGCGCGCTGACCCGCGAAAAAATCGTCGCCGCGGTGGCCCGGCAGTTCATCTGCATCGCCGACGGCTCCAAGCTGGTCGACGTGCTCGGCCGGTTCCCGCTGCCCGTGGAAGTGATTCCGATGGCGCGCTCCCACGTCGCCCGCGAAATCGCCCGGCTCGGCGGCCAGCCGGAGTGGCGGGCCAATTTCGTCACCGACAACGGCAACGTCATCCTCGACGTGCGCAACCTGACCATCGTCGACCCGCCGGAACTGGAAACACAGCTCAACCAGATCACCGGCGTGGTCACCAACGGCCTGTTCGCGCGGCGTCCCGCCGACGTCCTGCTGCTCGCCGGCAGCGGCGGCGTCGAAACCCTGCGCCGCCCCGCCGCCACGAAATTGTCATAATCCGCTGTTATCAATGCCCTTTTTACGCAGGAAATGCCGCCATGCCCGAGCATACGCTGAAGCAGTTTGACGCCGAACTGGAAAAGATCCGCTCCCAGGTGCTGCAGATGGGCGGCCTGGTCGAGGAGCAGATCACCAAGGCCCTGGAGGCGCTGACCACCGGCAACAGCGCGCTCGCGCGCCAGGTCATGGAGAACGACCACCAGGTCAACGCGCTCGAGGTGTCCATCGACGAGGAATGCAGCACCATGATCGCCCGCCGCCAGCCGGCGGCGAAGGATCTGCGCATGGTGATGACCGTGGTCAAGACCATCACCGACCTCGAGCGCATCGGCGACGAGGCGGCAAAGATCGCGCGCATGGCCCGCGCCATCCACGAAAGCGACCGGCCGACGGTGCCGCGGGTGTCGGAAATCGAGCATGTCACGGAAATCGCCATCGGCATGCTGCGCAATTCGCTGGATGCCTTCGCCCGGCTCGACCTGACGGTCGCGGCCCAGGTGGCGCGCCGGGACGAGCAGGTGGACAAGGCCTTCGTCAGCATCCTGCGCCACCTGATCACCTTCATGATGGAGGATCCGCGGACCATCTCCCATGCGATCGAGATCCTGTTCATTGCGAAGGCCATCGAGCGCATCGGCGACCACGCCAAGAACATGTCCGAGTACGTGGTCTACCTGGTGAAGGGGAAGGACGTGCGCCACACCGGCATCGAGGCCCTGGAGCGCGAAGCCCTCGGCTGAACCCGCCTGCAGCAGCCTCCGGGCTGCGTGGTACACTGGCTCTCCATCACCGGAGCGGGCGGAAAACGATGCGGCGCAGGGCTGCGGCAGAACAGCGGGGGGCATCCAGCGGTGGCTGACCAGTCCACCATTGCCGCCGTCGACCTCGGCTCGAACTCCTTCCACTGCCAGATCGCCCGCGTCGCCGGCGACCAGTGTTATCCGCTGGACTCTCTGCGCGAGCCGGTGCGTCTCGGCGCCGGCCTCGGCAAGGACAAGAAACTCGACGAAGACTCGCAGGAGCGCGCGCTCGCCTGCCTCGCGCGCTTCGGCGAACGCCTGCGCGGCCTGGACAGGCATGCGGTGCGCGCCATCGGCACCAACACGCTGCGCGTTGCGAAAAATGCCAAATCATTCCTGCGCCGGGCGCGCGCGGCGCTGGGATTCCCGATCGAGGTGGTGGCCGGGCGCGAGGAGGCGCGGCTGATCTACCTCGGCGTGTCGCACAGCCTGCCGCCTTCACGCGAAAAACGCCTGGTCATCGACATCGGCGGCGGCTCCACCGAATGCATCATCGGCTCCGGCTACAGGCCGCAGAAGCTGGAAAGCCTGTTCATGGGCTGCGTGTCCTACAGCCTGCGCTACTTCCGCGACGGCCGCATCAGCAAGGCCGCCTTCAAGGAGGCCGAGCTCGCCGCGCGTGCCGAACTGCAGCCGATCGTCGGCCACTACATCCGCGGCAACTGGCAGCAGGCGGTCGGCTCCTCGGGCACCATCCGCGCGCTCGCCGAAATCCTCGAACTCTCGGGTTATACCGACGGGCCGGTCACGCTCGCCGGACTCGACCGCCTGCGCAGCCAGCTGATCCGCGCAGGCGACATGGCGAACGTCGAGCTGCCGGGGCTGCGCGCGGACCGCCGCGCCGTGCTCCCCGGCGGCATGGCCATCCTCCACGCGGTGCTCGACGAACTGAACATCGAAACGCTGACACCCGCCACCGGCGCCATGCGCCAGGGCGTGCTCTACGACATGCTCGGCCGCTTCCATCACCATGACATGCGCGACGTCACCGTCGCGCAGTTCATGCAGCGCTACCACGTCGATGCGAAGCAGGCAAAACGGGTCGGCAGCTTCGCCGCCGCGCTCTACGACAAGCTGGCCGGTGACGCCGCGGACGACGATGCCCCGCAGTTCCTCGGCTGGGCGGCCAAGCTGCACGAGATCGGCATTCCGGTCGCCTACAGCGGTTATCACAAGCATTCCGCCTACATCATCAGCAATGCCGACATGCCGGGCTTCTCGCGCGAGGAGCAGGAGCGCCTCGCCGCGCTGGTGCTGAACCACCGGCGCTCGCTCAAACGATCGCTGGAAATCCTGCACGAAGAGGAAAACCGGGCGCTGGTGCTGGCGCTGCGGCTCGCGGTGCTGCTGTGCCGGGCGCGGCGCGACGCCCGCTTCCCGCCGCTGGACATCCGCCTGCAGGGGGATCGCCTGCGCCTCGCATTCGACTCCGCCTGGCTGGAGGCGAATCCGCTGACGGCGACGGCGCTGCGCGAGGAAATCGACGAATGGGCGCGCGTCGGGCTCGAACTCAGGGTCCCGGGGCTGGACGAAATCGCGCTCGCGCGGGAACCCGTGCTCGCCGCCTGACTCGTCGCCCTAGCCGGCCTTTTTGCCCTCCTTTTTGCCCTTCTTCCTGGCTTTGCCGTCCGGCACTTCGACACGCGCCAGCGCGGCCTCGACCGCGTCGGCCATGGTGGTGATCACCTTGACCCGCGCGTAATACTTGTTGTTGGCTTCGACCAGCGTCCACGGTGCGATGTTGGTCGATGTGCGGTCGACCATGTCGCAGACCGCCCGCTCGTAGGCATCCCACTGCCTGCGGTTGCGCCAGTCCTCGTCGGTGATCTTGAAACGCTTGAACACGACTTTCTCGCGTTCCTTGAAGCGCCGGTACTGCTCTTCCTTGCTGATCGCGAGCCAGAACTTCACCACCAGGAGCCTGTGCTGCACCAGCTGCTGCTCGAAATCGTTGATCTCGCTGTAGGCGCGCATCCAGTCGGCTTCCGAGCAGAAACCTTCCACACGCTCGACCAGCACGCGGCCGTACCACGAGCGGTCAAAGATCACCAGCCGTCCGCGCCGCGGCAGGTGACGCCAGAACCGCCAGAGATAGGGCTTGCTGCGCTCCTCTTCCGTCGGCGCGGCCACGGACACGGTCTGGTAACTGCGCGCATCGAGGGCCCGCGTGATGCGGCGGATGGCGCCGCCCTTGCCGGCGGCGTCATTGCCCTCGAATACTGCAACCACGGCCATCTGCTTCATGCGCGGATCGCGGAACAGCCGGTTCAGGCGCCCCTGCTGCCGCTCCAGCTCGGATTCGTAGTCCTTTTTCGACAGCGCCTGGTCGAGCTGCAGCGCGCGGATCACATTGAGCCTGTCGACCGCGGGCGGCAGCGGCGGCGTGCGGTCGGGAGCCCGCGCGGCGGGCTTCTCGTCGAGCCGTTCGCGCAGGGCCGCCAGCAGCGTGCGCCCGACCGTCAGGCTGCGATAACGCGGATCGGCCCCGGCCACCACCAGCCACGGCGCCTCGCCGGTGCTGGTCTTGCGCACGAAGGGCTCGCAAACCCCGACAAAATCGTCATATTGGTCGAACAGCTTCCAGTCCTTCGGGGTCACCCGCCAGCGCGTGGCCGGGTCGGCCTCAAGTTCACGCAGGCGTTTTTTCTGCTGCGACTTGGACAGGTGAAACCAGAACTTGAGCAGCAGCACGCCCTCGTCGACCAGCATCTGCTCGAGCCGGAGGATTTCGCCGATGTGCTGGTCGAAGCGGCCGGCGCTGATGCCGCCGGTGACACGGTCGACGATGGGCTGGGTATGCCAGGCGCCGAAAAAAATGCCGATCTTGCCTTTCGGCGGCAGTGCGCGCCAGTAGCGCCAGACGCGGGGACGTTCGCTTTCTTCGTCGGAAGGCTCGGCAAAGCCGCTGACCTCGATGTGCCGCGGGTCCATCCATTCATTGAGCAGGTTGACCGTTTCGCCCTTGCCCGCCCCCTCGACACCGGCGATCAGGATCAGCACCGAAAACCGGCCATCCTGCTTCAGGTCGTACTGCGCATTGAGCAGCGCTTCGCGCAGCTTCGGTTCGGCGCGGCGGTAGGCCGCCTTGTCGATGTGATGGGCGAGGCTGGCCGATTCGAACATGCGGCCGCCTAGAGAATGCCGGGAGCAAGCATCGCGCGCACCTCGACATCGCCGCCCTTGTCGCAGGCCAGCCACCAGACCGCGCCTTTCTTCAGGCCCCAGGCCGCTGCCTCGCCGGTCAGCGCCAGCGCCGCGGCTGCGCCCAGCGTGGGCTGGTGGCCGACGATGATCACGGTGCCGGTTCCGCCGGGCCAGCCCGCCGCCTTGAGCACGTCCTGCGGCGTTGCCGCGGTGGACACCGCTTTTTCAATCCGGGGATTGCCGGTCAGCGCCGCAGCTGTTTCGCGGGCGCGCACTGCGGGACTGCAGATGACCCGGTAATCACCGGGCAGGCGTCCGGCGAGCCAGGCCGCCATCTTTTCCGACTGCCGGCGGCCTTTCGCCGTCAGCCGCCGCGCCTCGTCCGGCACGCCATCCTCGGCATCCGCATGCCGCCACAGAACCAGTTCCATGTTCACTCCCGCCAGGGTTGCGGCGCGGCGCGAAAACGCCGCCATGCCGGCTTCAGCAGCGCACGCTCCGCCGCGGCGCGCGCTTCACAGCAATCAATGATCATGTCCGCCGCCGCCTGCACATCGCGGCCGTCGCCCGCAGCGGCACTGCCGACCAGCGCTGCCACGCCCGCCGCGTCGTTGATGCGGCCCAGTATATCCTGCAGCCGCATCAGGCGATTGCGCAGCGCAGCCATGCGGCGCGGCGCGTAGAGCCCGCTGAAAAACTCCACCGCATATCGCAGTTGTTTGACGGCGATGCGCAAGCGGTGCAGTTCGTCACTGCTGCGCCGCTCGAGGCGGCGTCCGCGCCGCAGCACGCGCGCATGCCATGCCGCGAGGATCTGCGTCGCACAGGCGCGCGCAGGTTGTTGCAATGCCGGCGGGCCGGCATCCTCGCCGGCCGCCGCCAGAAACGCTCCCAGATCCATCATCGTATTATTGTAAGTTATTGTTTTTATTGATTTTTTTGCAAGCTTTCGGGCAAGCTGCCGCTGCCGTTCGCAGGCCGCAATCAAGGCCGCTGCGGCATCATGCGGCACCCGCACCGGGACCAGTGCAGGCAGGGTCTCGGTGACCAGCACATCCCAGTCGCGCGCCGGGGCAAGGCCGGCGGCCACCGCACGCAGCGCGTCTTCCTGCGCTGCCGCGCGATCACCCAGCAATCCGCGGAACAGCCGGAATGCCGAACGCAGACGGCGGATGCCGACGCGCATCTGGTGCAGGTACTCCGGATCATCGCCGTGAATGACGCCGTGTTCATTGGCCTGCACCTGCGCCAGCGCATTGCCGGCAATCAGGCCAAACGCCGCGCCGGCGCTCAGCGAGTGATCGAGCACCGGCACCACCGCCTTCACCGGCGGCAGATCGCTGCCGCGGAACAGGGCGTAACCCCGCTGCGCTTTCGAGCGGTGCTCCAGCGCCAGGGGCACCCGCTCCGCCAGCCGCCGGGCCAGATCGAACAAGGCCGTCACCGGCCCCTTCTTCAGTTCCAGTTCGATTTCGCAGACAGCCTCGCGACGCCCGCCACCGCGTACGGTTCCGCGATCGATGGCCGCCTCGATCAGCACCTCCGGCGCCGGCTGCAGCAGGCGCAGGGAGCGATTGATCGAGGTATGAAATACCGGCTCCAGGGCGCTCACGACCTTGGGCGACCGCAGGATCCGGATGACCGCATGGCGCGGCAAACCGGACAGATCGGGTCGCGGGTCCGCCAGCGGCGTGTCAATCTCGAGACGGCGGTGCACACCCGACGCGGCAGACCCGCCGCCCTTGACCGTCTGCACCCAGCGGCGGCCTTCGCGCCGTACCCGCAGCGCGATCCGCCGCTGCCACAGATCCAGTGCGGGGGTGTCGTAATACGTCGCCGCCAGCCGGCGGCCGGTGGCGCGGCGCGCTCCGGACAGCAGCGGTGATGCCAGCACCGCACGCAGTCTTGACGGCGGGAACCGCAGCTTGAGCTCGACCTCGACCGCCACCGCGGCCCCGGTCTTCCGCTGCCGGCTGCCGCCGCCGCGGTTCATGCGCCGGTCTTGCGCGCGAGCAGGTCGAGCAGCGATTCCTGGGCAACGACCGGTTTGCCGCGGCCCGGCACGCGGCAGGCGTACTGACCGTCCTCCCCCATCTGCCAGGCTTGCGTGTTGTCCTCCAGATAGGTCCGCAGCCCCTCGCTGATCACACGCTGTTTCAGTTCGGGATCAAGCACCGGGAAACAGACCTCGACGCGGCCGAAAAAATTGCGGTCCATCCAGTCGGCGCTCGACAGGTAGACATCATCGGCGCCGTCGGTGTGGAAATAGAACACGCGGGTGTGTTCGAGAAAACGCCCGATCACCGAGCGCACGCGGATGTTGTCCGACAGGCCGGCCACGCCGGGGCGCAGCGCGCAGACGCCGCGCACGATGAGGTCGATCTGCACGCCGGCCTTCGACGCCTCGTAGAGCGCGCCCACCACCTCGGCCTCCAGCAGCGAGTTCATCTTGGCGATGATCTGCGCCTTGCGGCCGGCACGGGCGATCGCCGTCTCGGCCTCGATCGCGCGCATCATTTCCCGGTGCAGCGTGAACGGTGACTGGCGCAGGTGGCGCAGTTTCGTGGCGCGGCCGAGCCCGGTGAGCTGCATGAACACGTCGGACACGTCGTTGCCGATTTCCTCGTGGCAGGTGAACAGGCCGAAGTCGGTGTAGAGGCGCGCAGTGCGCGGATGATAGTTGCCGGTGGACAGGTGCACGTAGCGGCGCAGCCCCTCGGCTTCGCGCCGCACCACCATCAGCATCTTGGCATGGGTCTTGTGCCCGACCACGCCGTAGACGACATGGGCGCCGGCCTCCTCGAGCCGCTGCGCCCAGTTGATGTTGGCCTCCTCGTCGAAACGGGCCATCAGCTCCAGCACCACAGTGACTTCCTTGCCGCTGCGCGCGGCGCTGATCAGCTCCTCCATCAGCTCCGATTCCGCACCGGTGCGGTACACGGTCATCTTGATCGCCGCGACCGACGGATCGCGCGCGGCCTGCTGCAGAAATGTGATCACCGGCTGGAACGACTGGTAGGGATGGTGCAGCAGGATGTCACGGGCGCGGATTGCATCAAACATGTTTCCGGTCTGGTCGAGGCGTTCCGGGACGCCGGGCCGGAACTGCGGGAATTTCAGATCCGGCCGGTCGACCCAGTCGGGCACGCTGATGACCCGGGCGAGGTTGACCGGTCCGTCGACGCGGTAGAGATCCTCCTCGTCGAGCTTGAACTGGGTCAGCAGGAAGTTCGAAATCTGCTGGGGACAGCTGTCCGCCACTTCCAGCCGCACCTCGTCGCCGAAATGCCGGTGCGGCAGCTCGCCGCGCAGCGCGGTGCGCAGGTCCTTGACCTCCTCCTCGTCGACGAACAGGTCACTGTTGCGCGTCAGCCTGAACTGGTAGCAGCCGAGCACCTTCATGCCGGTGAACAGTTCCCCGACATGCTCGTGCAGCACCGAGGACAGGAACACGAAATCGTACTCGGCGCCGGCGACCTCCTGCGGCAGTCGGATCACCCGCGGCAGCACCCGCGGCGCCTGCACGATGGCAATGCCGGAATTGCGGCCGAAGGCGTCCTTGCCCTCGAGTTCAACCGCGAAATTCAGGCTCTTGTTGAGCACCCGCGGAAAGGGATGCGCCGGATCGAGGCCGATCGGGGTCAGCACCGGCATCACCTCGCGCTGGAAATAGCCGCGCGTCCACTCGGCCTGCTGCGGCGTCAGTCCGCTGCGGCGCAGGAAGCGGATGCCTTCGCGCTCAAGGCCGGGCAGGATTTCCTCGTTGAGCAGCTGGTACTGCCGCGCCACCAGCTCATGCGCCTCCTGTGCCACGCGGCGGTAGACCTGGTCGGCGCGCAGCTGGTCGGGATAGACCGGCGCCGAACCGGCCTCGATCTCGGCCTGCAGGCCGGCGACGCGGATTTCGAAGAATTCGTCGAGGTTGCTGCTGACGATGCAGAGAAAACGCAGCCGCTCGAGCAGCGGGTGGGCGCGGTTTTCGGCCTGCGCCAGCACCCGGCGGTTGAAGGACAGCAGCCCGAGTTCGCGGTTGAGATAGAACTCCGGTGCAAAACGCGCCTTGCCGGGCGCGCGCCGGGGGCGGCGGGCGGCGGCATTCATGCTGCGGTGGCCCCGGCCAGGCCGGGGCGGAGGGGATCAGTTGCGGGGAGGCGGCACGTAGCCGGCCGCGGTATCCGCACCGCCGCCGAAAAAATGCCGTTCCATCTGTTGCGCAAGGTAATCACGGGCCTTCTTGTCTGCAAGATTGAGGCGGTTTTCGTTGACCAGCATTTTCTGCTGCTCCAGCCACTGCTTCCACGCTTCCTTCGACACATTGTCAAAGATCCGCCGGCCGAGTTCCCCGGGATAGGGCGGAAAATCGAGGCCCTCGGCCTCGCGTTTCAGTTTTACGCAATGCACCTGACGCGCCATGTCACTTCTCCAGAATAAGACTTTTTTGTTGCGGATTTGTTGCGCCAGATCAGATTCCGGCGCCCCCGGCGGCCTGTTACAGCCGCTTGGTCAGCACCACCGACCGGCGCTGGTAGTTGTAGAGCTCC
This sequence comes from Pseudomonadota bacterium, assembly GCA_023431245.1. Classification (GTDB taxonomy): domain Bacteria; phylum Pseudomonadota; class Gammaproteobacteria; order Burkholderiales; family SG8-41. The sequence continues at coordinate 9,283 of JAEYXO010000033.1, forward strand.
TTCTTCTTCTGCGGCAGCGCGCTGACGTCGGTTTCGGTGAAGCCGCGCTCGACGAACCAGTGCTCGGCCCGGGTGGTCAGCACGAACAGCTGCTTCAGCCGCATGCCCCGGGCGCGCTTCTCGATCGCCGCCAGCAGCCGCTCGCCGCCGCCCCGGCGGCGGAATTCCGGATGCACCGCGAGTCCGGCCAGTTCGCCGGATTTTTCGCCGGAAAACGGATACAGCGCCGCGCAGCCGACGATCCTCCGGTCGTGCTCAAGCACCCAGAAACGGTCGATTTCCATCTCCAGCAGGTCGCGGTTGCGCTTGACCAGCAGGCCGGCGGCCTCCAGCGGCTCGATCAGTCCGAGGATGCCGCCGATATCGTCGATTTTCGCGTGGCGCAGCGTCTCCAGCGGATCCGGCGTCACCAGCGTGCCGACACCCTTGTGGGTGAACAGCTCCAGCAGCAGGCTGTCATCGAGGTGCCCCGAGATCAGGTGCGCGCGTCCGACCCCCTGTTCGCAGGCGCGCACCGCCGCCGGCAGGTAGGACTGCATCTCCTCGGACTCGATTCGCCCGCGCGACAGCAGGCCCTTGGCCTCGCGGACCGTCAGCTCGCGCAGCAGCTCGCCGCGACGGCCGGTGACGCCCGCCGACTCCGTCAGGAAAATCAGCTTGTCGGCCTTCAGTTCGACCGCGGTCGCGGCCGCAACGTCGCCGAGCGCAAGGTTGAACACCTCGCCGGTCGGCGAGTAGCCGAGCGGCGAAATCACCACCAGTTCGTCGTCCCTCAGCCGCCGTTCGATCGCCGGCGCATCGATCTTGCGCACCTCCCCGGTGTGCATCAGGTCGACGCCGTCGACGACGCCGATCGGCCGCGCAGTGACAAAATTGCCGCTGGCAACGCGGATGTGCGCACCCGCCATCGGCGAATTGGGCAGGCCCATCGACAGCAGGGCCTCGATCTGCACGCGCAGCGTGCCGGCCACCTCCATCGCCGCCTGCAGCGCCGCCGCGTCGGTCACGCGCAGCTTCTCGGCAAAACGGCTGCGCAGGTTCTGCGCCTTCAGCTTGGCCTCGATCTGGCGCCGCGAGCCGTGCACCAGCACCAGCTTGACGCCCAGCGCCGCGAGCAGGTTCAGGTCATGGGTGAG
>JAEYXO010000026.1 GCA_023431245.1 Pseudomonadota bacterium
GTTCGATCCCAGTACCGCCCACCACTCCAATCTGCCCCCTTCAGGTTCCGCGGCTCCAGGCTTGGCAAGCTGCAAATCGCTATACTCGCAGCCTGCAACAGCGCGATCCAGTCATGCCTGAACAACAATACACACCCTTGGTCACACCGCCGCCGGTCCAGGACACTCCGGCCCTCTGGTTCGCCTTCCAGCGCGGGGCTATCCTGGTCAGCAATGCGGAGTCCGCGGCACTGCCCTGTTGCTGCACGCTGGAAGAACACGGCGTGGCCACGGTGCGCAGCCATTACCTTGGACTGTTGGGTGACCAGCATTGTTACGCCGCCGAGGTCGATGAAGCGCAGTCGCTGCCCGCCGGCTGGGCACCACTGGGCCTGCGTGACCTCTTCGGCATGGTCGACAGCACGCTCGCCGCATTGTCGGGCCGCGCACTGCAACTCCTCGACTGGGAGCGCAATGTCCAGTTCTGCAGCCGCTGCGGCACGCCGATGCGCGCGCGCACCGACGAACGCGCGCGTGCCTGCCCCTCCTGCCGTTTCACCAGTTATCCGCCGGTGTCGCCCGCGGTGATGGTGCTGATCACCCGCGGCCGCGAGCTGCTGCTGGCGCGCAAGGCCGTGTGGCCGGCGGGGCGTTATTCGGCGATCGCCGGCTTCGTCGAGCCGGGTGAAATGCTGGAGGACACCGTCATCCGCGAAACACGAGAGGAAGTCGGCGTCGAGGTCGGCGAGCTGCGTTATTTCGGCAGCCAGCCCTGGCCCTTCCCGCATTCGCTGATGGTCGCCTTCACCGCCGAATACGCCGGCGGACCGGTCAAGCCGGACGGCGTCGAGATCGAGGAAGCGGCCTGGTTTGACGCGGAAGCCCTGCCGCGACTGCCGCCCAGCGTCAGCATTTCACGGCGGCTGATCACCACCGTCGCCGCCGAACTGGCACGGCAATATCCGCGCTGAACAATCCGCCTCAACACGAACCGGAATCCCCATGCCCGAAACCACACCCAATCCCCTGCTCCGCCTGCATGCCCTCGGCCAGCGCATCTGGCTCGACAACCTGTCGCGCACGCTGCTGCAGGAAGGCACGCTGAAAAAGCTGATCACCGAGGACCGCATCGCCGGCATCACCTCGAATCCGACGATCTTTTTCAAGGCCATCAGCGAGAGCCCGTTTTACCGCGAGGAACTGCAGAAGCTGAAGGCCGATGCCTCACTGACCGCCGAACAGCGTTACGAAACGCTGGCCGTCGCCGACATCCAGACCGCCTGCGACCTGCTGCTGCCGCTGCACAAATCAAGCAAGGGCGAAGACGGTTATGTCAGCCTCGAAGTGTCGCCGGCGCTGGCGCATGACGCCGAAGGCACGCTGGCCGCCGGCCTGCGCCTGAAGGCCGCAGTTGCGCGCGACAACCTGCTGATCAAGGTGCCGGCGACAGCGGCCGGCCTGACCGCCATCGAGGAACTGGTGGCCAAAGGCTGTTCAGTCAATGTCACGCTGATGTTTTCACTGCGCCATGTACACGACGTCGCGCAGGCCTATCTGCGTGGCATCACGCGCCTCCTTGAAGGCGGCGGCGACGCCACGAAAGTCAAATCGGTGGCCAGCCTGTTCCTCAGCCGCGTCGATACGCTGATCGACAAGCGCCTCGAAGCCATCGGCGGCGACGCGCTGGCGCTGCGCGGCCGATCGGCCGTCGCGCTGGCCCGTCTGGCCTACCAGTCATGGCGGGAAATGTTTTCCGAAAAATCCTTCGGCGCGCTGGCCAAGCGCGGCGCCCGTCCGCAGCTGATGCTGTGGGCCAGCACCGGCACCAAGAATTCCGCCTACAGCGATGTGCTGTATGTCGAATCGCTGATCGGCCCGCAAACCGTCAATACCGTGCCGGACGCGACACTGGCCGCCTTCCGCGAACACGGCAGGGCCGAGGCCACGCTGGAAACCGGCATTGATGCCGCGCGTGAACAGTTCGCCGCGCTGCGGACCCTGGGCATCGACATGGAGGCTGCCGGCGAAGAACTGCAAAAGGACGGCCTGAAGCAGTTCGAGGATTCGTTCAGGCAACTGCTGGCACTGACCGCCTAAGTCCGAAAATTAAAAATTATTTAATAAAATCAATAATTTACTAAAAACATCACTGCCGAAGCAGCGAAATTACCTGGCTGCACTGATCGCCTCACCCGGCGTCTGACATCAATCGCGGCCACACCGCGCCGCCGCTGGCCTTGTCGATGTCCTTGAGCTGCGCCTCGTGCAGCGCAATCTCCTCCGCCGTCGCGCGCAGCACGGTCAGCTTCAATCCTTCGCGGTTGAAGCCCGCCACCGCGACCTCCGTGTGGACGGCATCGGCCTCTATCATCAGGCTCTCCTGCCCCCGGGTCATCGCCAGGTAGACATCGGCCAGCAGTTCGGCATCAAGCAGCGCGCCGTGCAGCGTACGCGCCGAATTGTCGATCTGGTAACGATCGCAGAGCGCATCGAGGCCATTGCGTTTGCCCGGATGCAGGTCTTTCGCCATACGCAGCGTGTCGATCACCTCGGGGCAGTAGGCTTTCAGCTTCTTGCGCCGGAGCAGCGCCAGCTCGCTGTCGAGGAAGCCGATATCGAAAGGCGCGTTGTGGATGATCAGTTCCGCGCCGGTGATGTATTCGAGGAATTCATCGGCAATTTCGGCAAATTTCGGCTTGTCGCTGAGGAATTCCGTGGTCAGCCCGTGCACCTGCAAAGCACCCTCATCGCTGTCACGCCCGGGATTGACGTAGCGGTGGAAGTGGCGGCCGGTCAGGCGCCGGTTGACCAGTTCCACACCGGCCACCTCGATGATCCGGTGCCCCAGCTTGGGATCGAGGCCGGTGGTTTCGGTGTCGAGAACAATCTGCCGCGCCGCCATCAGGCTGCCGCTCCCGGCTTGACGCCGCCGTTCACGCTGTCGACACCGCGGTTGGCCAGCGCATCCGCGCGTTCGTTGCCATCATGCCCGGCATGACCCTTGACCCACAGCCACTCGATGTCATGGCCGTCGGCCAGTTCATCGAGACGACGCCACAGATCCTCGTTCTTGACCGGTTTCTTGTCGGCGGTTTTCCAGCCGCGTTTTTTCCAGGAATGTATCCACTCCGAGATGCCCTGCTGCACATACTTCGAATCGGTGTGCAGGCGCACCCTGCAGCGCCGCTTCAGTGCCTCCAGCGCGCGGATCACCGCGGTCAGCTCCATGCGGTTGTTGGTGGTCAGGGCTTCGCCGCCGAAGAGCTCGCGGGTCCTGCCGCCGGCGCTCAGCAGCGCCCCCCAGCCGCCGACGCCCGGATTGCCCTTGCAGGCGCCGTCGGTGTAAATGTCGATCACTTCGTTCTGCGTATCGTTGTCGCTCATTGGCCGCTTATTGTCCGTCCATTATTGTCCGCCGCGTCCCGACTCGCGCCGCAGCGGCTTCTTCTTCGCGCACCCGCTCCGGCACCGGCGCCAGGTTTTTCTTCGGCGCCGCGCGGTCGCTCCATTTCGGCATGATCAGGCGGATGCCGCGCACACGCTTGATGGCCTGCAGGAAAAACACGCCGCCGGCAATCGGCCACCAGCGGTCGCCCGCCTTTTCCATGAAACCGAAACGGTCCAGCCATTTCTGCTCTGCGCAAGGCGGCGCGTAGCAGGCCATCGAACCGGCAACGATCTCTAGGCCCACCAGCGCGAACCAGTCCTTGACGCGCGCCAGGTGGATAAAGCGGCCGTTCCAGGGAAAATCGCGGCGGCGGCCGATGCTGCGGCGCAGGCCCCAGAGGCTCAGCGGATTGAAGCCGGCGATGATCACATGCCCCTCGGGCCGCAGCACGCGGGCAACCTCGCGCACGACCTGGTGCGGATGCTCGGAAAATTCCAGCGTGTGCGGCAACACCATCAGGTCCACGGCATTCGACTCGATCGGCAGGTCGCGGAAATCGGCGCGCAGCCCGGCCGCGCCGCTCGGCGCGGCAGTCACACACAGCGGAATGCGGCTCGCGCGCAGCAGGTCGACCTGCTCCAGTCCCAGTTGCAGGGCGTGGTAACCGAAGATGTCGGCCACGGCGGCGTCGAAATAGGCCTGCTCGCGGGCAAGCAGGTAACTGCCCGGCGGGCTCGCCAGCCATTGATCCACGGTAAGGCCGCCACCTGCAATTGACATGGGCCGAGTTTAAATCATAATCGGCCGCTGATCCGAAACGGAGCCTGACATGCCCGCCTACCAGGTCGTCGCACTGCGCGCCTTCGCCGACAATTACATCTGGACCCTCCGCGATGCCACGCATGCCGCTGTGGTCGATCCGGGCGATGCGCAGCCTGTGCTCGACTACCTCGCGCGCGAGAAGCTGCAACTCGCCGCCATCCTCAACACCCATCACCATGCCGACCATGTCGGCGGCAATGCCGCGCTGCTCGCAAAGCATCCGGCGCCGGTTTACGGCCCGCACGACGAACGCATCCCGGAAGTCAGCACGCGGCTTGCGGATGGCGAGCATTTCACTCTGCCGCATTTCGGCATCGACATGGAAACCTTCGAGATTCCCGGCCACACCCGCTCGCACATCGCCTTCTTCGGCGACGGCATGCTGTTCTGCGGCGACACGCTGTTTGCCGCCGGCTGTGGCCGCCTGTTCGAAGGCACACCGCGCCAGATGTACGATTCGCTGACCCGGCTGTCGCGGCTGCCGGATGACACCCGCGTCTATTGCGGCCATGAATACACGCTGTCCAACATCCGCTTCGCCCGCGCGGCGGAACCGGACAACACGCGCCTGCCCGAGCTCGAAGCCCGCATGCAGGCCCTGCGCGACCGCGACCAGCCGACGCTGCCGTCGACCATAGGCCAGGAAAAAGCCACCAATCCCTTTCTCCGCGTCACCGAACCCGGCATTGTCAGCAGCGCCAGCGCGCGCGCGGAAAAGAAGCTGTCGGATCCGGTCAGCGTACTGGCCGCCATCCGCGACTGGAAAAACAACTTCTGAGACTTTTGCCACAACCTCAGGCGGCACCTCCGGATATGACAATAAAATATTGATTCTTAATGAATATCCGGTTTGACAACACAGGCTCGCAGGTCTACCATCCGGCAAACTTTTCGGCTCCTGGACCCCGTCTCCGGGACATGCACCCATGATCCAGCCTGCCCGCCTGCTCCTCCTGTCTGCGATGGTGATCATCACCGGCTGCGCCCAGATGCCTGCCGGCGAACTCAGCGAAGCGCCGGACCGCAGCCCGCCCGTCGCAGCCACCGTTCAGCCCGTCATTCCGGAGCGGCCGGCAGTGATCCCCGAGCCCCCCGCACCGCCGGTGGTGGCGGTCATCGAAAAACCGGCACCGAAGGACATGTGGGAGCGGATCCGCGCCGGATTTGCGATGAAACCGATGGACAGCGACCTGGTCCGTGACTGGGAAGTGCGTTATTCCGCGAAACCCGAATATTTCGCGCGCATGGTCGACCGCGGCAGCCACTATCTGTTCCACATCGTCGAAGAGATCGAGCGCCGGAAAATGCCGGCCGAGATCGCGCTGCTGCCGATGATCGAGTCGGCCTATAACCCCCAGGCTTATTCCAGGGCGCATGCCTCGGGCCTCTGGCAGTTCATCCCCTCCACCGGCAAGATCTACGGGCTGCGCCAGAACTGGTGGTACGACGGCCGGCGCGATGTCATTGCCGCGACCAATGCCGCACTCGACTACCTCGAAAAACTCTACGGCATGTTCGGCGACTGGGAACTGGCGCTCGCCTCCTACAACTGGGGGGAAGGCGCGGTCAGCCGCGCCGTGGCACGCAACCAGGCCCGCGGCCTGCCGGCCGACTACGCCAGCCTGACCATGCCCGCCGAGACGCGCAACTACCTGCCCAAGCTGATTGCGGTCAAAAACATCATTGCCGATCCGGCGCGTTTCGGCGTCCAGCTCGCCGCCGTGCCGAACGAACCCTATTTCGAAGTCGTGACGCTCAAGCAGCACATCGACGTCAAGCTCGCCGCGAAATTCGCGGAAATGCCGCTGGATGAGTTCAGGTTTCTCAATCCCGCGCATAACAAGCGGGTGATCAAGGCTTATGCCGCGGAAACCATCGTGTTGCCGCGCAACCGGGTGTCCATCTTCCATGCCAACCTCGAAAACCACGGCAAGCCGCTGGTGACCTGGCAGGCGCACACGCTGAAGGCGGGGGAAAAGCCGGAGAAAGTCGCGGCCAAATACGGCATCAGCGTCAGTGAACTGAAGGAAGTCAACGGCATCAGCGGCAGGACACCACTGCGCCCCGGCCAGCCGCTGTTGGTGCCGGTCATGGAAGGCACCACCCCCAACCTGCCCGACCTGCCGGCAACGCCGGTCACCCTGCCGCGGGCCTACAAGGCGGCGCGCGCGACACACACCAAGACCAGGGGCGGCAAGCCGGCAAAAAGCCATGCCGCCAAGGCCACGGTCAAGCGCTCGCCAGCCAAACGCGCGAAGGTCGCGATCAAGCCGGCTGCAAAAAAGGGCAAACCGCCCGTCGTCGCCTCGCAAACCCGGCGCTGACCGGGAGTCAGTCGCGCAGGTGGCAGGAAGCCGTCTGCGTGGCACTCCAAGATTTCGCCGCGGGATATTCCGCACTGCACTGCGGCAGCGCCACCGGGCAACGCGGATGGAAATGACAGCCGGCCGGCGGATTCAGCGGTGAGGGCAAGTCACCCGCAAGGCGGATGGCCGCGCTCCCCCGCTGGGGATCAGCCACCGGAACCGCTGCCAGCAATGCCCGGGTATAGGGATGGCGCGGCGTTCGCAGCACCTCGTCAACGAGACCCTGCTCGACAACCCGCCCCAGATACATCACCGCCACCTCGTCAGCCATGTACTCGATGACCGCCATGTTGTGGCTGATGAACAGGTAGGACAGGCCGCGCTCGCGCTGCAGCCGCTGCAGCAGGTTGAGGATCTGCGCCTGCACCGACACGTCGAGCGCGCTGGTCGGCTCGTCACAGACAATCAGCTTCGGCTCCACCGCCAGCGCGCGCGCGATCGCGATGCGCTGGCGCTGGCCGCCCGAAAACTCGTGCGGATAACGTGACTTCACGTCCGGCGCCAGGCCGACCTCGGCCAGCAGCCCGTCGATATGTGACTGCCGCCAGCCGGCATCGGCGCCTATGCCCAGCGCCAGCAGACCCTCCTCCAGCGCATCGCCGATGCGCACCCGCGGATTGAGCGAGGCATAGGGATCTTGGAAAATGATCTGCACGTCGCGCCGGCGGCGGCGCAATTCCCCCCGCCGCAAGGCAAGGAAATCCTCCCCGTCGACGACCACCCGCCCCGCCGTCGGCTCCACCAGCCGCAGCAAACCCTTGCCGACGGTGGTCTTGCCACAGCCCGATTCACCGACCAGGCCCAGCGTGCGCCCCGGTGCAATGGACAGCGACACGCCGTCTACCGCGCGCACATGACCGACCGTGCGCTGCAACAGGCCCTTGCGGACGGGGAACCAGACCTTGAGGCCGGTAATTGCGAGGAGTGAGACGTCAGGCGTGGGGGGTGAGGAAGGCGGCGCTTCCCGTGATTCCGCCTGCTCCGCCTTTTGCGCATCAGGCCTCACGTCTGACTCTCCACCCGCATACAGGTGGCAGCGCACGGACTGGCCGCCGCCCCGGTCATGCCACTGCGGCAGCGTGCCGGCGCACTGCGGCAGCACGGCGTCGCAGCGTTCGGCGA
>JAEYXO010000199.1 GCA_023431245.1 Pseudomonadota bacterium
TCACCCGCGCCTACGCGCGGGTGGGGCCGCGCGCCGCGGTGGCCGACGTGGTGAAGGCGCTCGGCGGCGTCTGGACCGGTCTGCCGCGCCCCGAGACCGCCGCAGCCGCACCCTAGGCGGCGGCAAACTCAGCCTGCGGGCCGGCCCCAGCTGCCGCCGTAGAAACGTTCGGCCACGGGTTTGCGCCCGCGCGCCTTCAGTTCCTTCTGCAGGATTTCCTCGTCGTCGATCACTTCCGGCGCCGCCGGGTGACCGACGGCAATCAGCGCCATCGGCATGAACCCGTGGGGCACACCGGCGGCCGCCCGCAGCTTCGGGATGTCGAAGCCGCCCATCTGGTGCGCAGCCAGGCCCTGTGCAACGGCCTCCAGCGACAACGCCAGCGCCGCCATGCCGGTGTCGTACTGCGCCCAGCGGTTGGGCTGGCCGTTATGCTCGAAACTCGAGGCCGCGCAGGCCAGGAAGAACAGCGGCACGTTCTTGCACCACTTGCGGTTGTTGTCGGACAGGCAGTCGTAGATCTGCTGCCAGCCTGCAGGATCCTTTGCGCGGTCCCACATCATGAAGCGCCAGGGTTCAGCGCCGTAACAGGATGGCGCCCAGCGTGCCGCCTCGATCAGCGCGGCGACCTGCGACGGACTTACGCCGCGCGAGGCGTCAAAGGCGCGCGTGCTCCAGCGCCGCGCCGCCAGTTCGTTGATGGGTACGCTGGTGACTGCCCTGCGGTCCTGCATATGCATCTCCTCGTCGAGTCAATGATTCGTGACAAACCGAAAGCGCTGCCCCGGCGGGGCGCAACTCAGCGCACGGATGCCATCATAGCCGAGGCCGGACCGCAGACCATCCGCGGGATATGGATTCCCTGCCGGTTCCCGCAGTAAGCTTCAGCCTTTCCATAACAACCCAGAGTCCACAAACCATGCCTTCCAGACGCTCCTTCCTGTCACTGATTGCAGCCGCTTCCGCCTGGCAAGCCATGACGGCGCGCGCGCAGGAACTGTTCTCCCCCTTCGTCGGCAGCGACCCCGAAAACGTCGCGCGCATGGTCAAGCTGGCGGCACCGGCCGGTGGCGAAACCGTGATCGACCTCGGCTCGGGTGACGGGCGCATCGTGTTCGCCGCGCTGAAGGACCGTCCGGGCGTGCAGGGCATCGGTGTCGACATCAACGCCGCGCTGGTCGCCAAGGCCAACGCCGCCGCCGGCGCGCAGAACCTCGGCAACCGTGCGCAATTCCTGCACCAGAATGTCTTCGATGCCGATCTCGGCAAGGTCGACGTGATTTTCATGTGGCTGTTTCCCGAGCTGATGCGCCTGCTGCGCCCGAAAATCCTGCGCGAGGCGCGCCCCGGCACCCGCGTCGTCGCCGCCACCTGGGACATGGGCACCTGGCCGGCCGACGTGACCGACGAACAGACCGGCAACTACACCACCATCCGCCTCTGGCATGTGCCGGCGCGCGTCGGCGGCTTCTGGGAATGGGAGACGACCATCGGCGGCACCGCCTACCGTTTCGAGTCGCTGCTTGAACAGCACATGCAGCAGGTCGAAGGCGCCGTGCGCGTCGGCAACCGGCGCCAGCTGCTGCAAAGCGTGGAACTCCGCGGCACTGCGCTGAAATGCCAGCTGAACATGACGCTGCCGGGCAGCGGCTATACCCGCTTCTCCTTCGAAGGCCAGGCCCGCGGCGACATCATCGAGGGCACCGTCGATGTCTACCATCCGGTGCGGGAAGAGGATGAACTGGAAACGCTGAAACGCACCCGCCTGCCGTGGACCGCGCGGCGCGTCACCACGACCGGCTATTTCGCGCCGACCGGGACCAACATCGCCTGACCGAAGCGGGTTCAGGCCCCGGCGTCCTCGGTGATTCCGCCCTCGGCGATCCAGGCCTCGATCCCGCCTTCCAGCGGTCTCACCCGGGTGAATCCCCGGTCCATCAGGATGCGGGCGACACGCGCCGCGCTGGCTTCATTGGGTCAACTGCAGTAGACCACCACATCCCGGTCCGGCGGCAGGCCGGGCAGGATTGCGGCGGCATCCTCGAGGTTGACCGCAATCGCGCCGGGGATGCGCCGCGGGTCGAGCCCGCGCACGGCAGCCGGACGCACATCAATCACCACCGGCGGCAATTCGCCATTCAGCAGTTCGCGCAGCTCCGAAACGCTCATTCTTGCGGCGCGCAGCATGCGCAGGAACAAGAAGCGCTGCACCGCCTTGACCGCGACATATACGATCAGCAGCACGGCGAGCAGCCGCAGGGCGCCGGCGCCCAGTCCCGCAAACCATGCCAGCGCGCGCTCCACTTCCGAATGAAAGACGACACCGAGCAGCACCGGAGCCGCCACCCACAGCAGCGCGCCGACCGCGCTGAACAGCAGGAAGGATCCGAGGCCCAGGCGCATCGCGCCGGACAGCGGCGGCGCGACCATCGAAAAACCCGGGATGAACTTGGAGATCACCAGCGAAGACGCGCCCCAGCGTTCAAACAGGTTTTCGGTCTGCCTGACGCAGGAGTCGGGTTCGATGGTGATGCGGCACAGGGTGCGCAACACCCGCAGGCCGTAACGCCGCCCGGCAAAGTACCAGGGCAGGTGACCCAGCAGCGTGGCGGAGGCCGCAACCAGCAGCAGGGCGCCGAGGCCGAACTCCCCCTGCGCCGCAAAGGCGCCGGCCACCACCAGCATCGGCACCGCCGGCACCGGCAGCCCCAGCTGCGTCAGTAGTACGTTGACGAAAACAATCAGCAGCCCGTGCTGTGCCAGCAGGCTGTTCAGCTCAGGCATGTCTGCACTCCCTTTCGTATCGGCGGGTTTGACGGATCATGACGGTCAGTCGAACTGCCACGCATCCATGCCGATGATGCCGTAGGTATAGGCCGCATGGAGCCGGCGCGACGCCAGCCCCGGCGTCGCCGCACCGAGAGCCGCGAACAGCGGCAGCAGGTGCTCCTCCGTCGGATGATTGCGCACGGCATGAGGGGCCTGCCTGCGGTAATCGGCCAGGGCATCGCGGTCGCCGGCCGCAAGACGTTCCACGAGCCAGTCATTGAAACCGCTGACCCAGTCCGGCGGCGCCCCCGCGTAATCATGGCGGCCGAATTCGCGCAGATTGTGGGTCACGCTGCCGGAACCGAGGATCAGCACGCCCTCGTCGCGCAGCGGCCGCAGCGCTTCACCCAGCCGCAGATGGTGGTCAGGACCGAGCGCCGTCTGGACCGAGAGCTGGGTCACCGGGATGTCCGCCTGCGGGTACATCAGCATCAGCGGCACCCAGGCCCCGTGGTCGAGGCCGCGATCGGGCACGGCGTCCGCCGCGATTCCCGCCCCGCCGAGCCGTTCGCGCACCTGCTGCGCCAGTTGCGGCGCGCCGGGCGCCGGGTAGCGCATCTCGTAGAGCTCCCGCGGGAAGCCGTAAAAGTCATGGATGGTTTGCGGACGCTCAGTGCTGCTGACCGCGGGAGCAGCCGTCTCCCAGTGCGCCGACACCACGAGTATCGCGCGCGGCCGCGGCAGCGCGGCGCCCAGCTGCGCGAGAAAACCGCGGGTGGGCCCCGGCTCCAGCGCAAGCGTCGGCGCGCCGTGCGAAACGAAAATGACTGGCTGCCTTGCGGTCATGACACCATTCTCCTGATCCAGCGGCTCAAGCCGCAAGTTTTTTCACCCAGGCCACGTAGCGGTCCATCCAAGCCTTGACGAAATCGCGGCTGTCCGGCCCGATGCCACCGTCCGCGTCAAACAGGCCGTCCTTGGCCTGCAGGAACATCTCGGGCTGTCCTAGCACCGGCACATCCAGATAGGACAGGATGTTGCGCAGGTGCTGCTGCGCCAGCGCGGTGCCGATGACGCCGACGGAGATGCCCAGCACGCCGGCGGGTTTGCCACCCCAGACGCTCTGGCCCCAGGGCCGCGAGGCATGGTCGATCGCGTTCTTCAGCACGCCGGGGATCGAGCGGTTGTATTCCGGCGTCAGGAACAGCAATGCGTCCGCCGCCTTGATCTCCTGGCGCAGGCGCGTCACCGCGGCGGCGGGCTGACCGGCATCGTCCTGGTTGTAGAGCGGCAGGTCGTCGATGCGCACCGTCTTGAATGAAAAATCCGGCGGCGCCAGTTTCGCCAGCGCATCCGCCAGCTTCTGGTTGAGGGAATCCTTGCGGATGCTGCCAACGACCACGGCGATCTTGTACTGTTTCATGATGTTTCCTTTCAAGGTTTTGGTTAATCAGTTTTCAAGTTTCAGGGCAGGTCGAACACCAGCACTTCGGCGGCCTTGCCGCCTTCGATGCGGATCGTGCCAGCCCCGGTTTTGAGGGCATCCCCGGCGCGCAGCAGCTGGCCGTTGACGGTGACGCTGCCACGCGCGACATGCACATAACCGCGGCGGCTGGCCGCGATCACCCGCTCGGCGGACTCATCGGCGTCGAACAGCCCGGCGTACAGGAAGGCATCCTGGTTCAGGCTCACCGAGCCGTCGCGGCCGTCCGGCGACACGATCAGCCGCAGCCGGCCGCGTTTCTCGTCGTCGGAAAAATGCTTCTGCTCGTACGAGGGCTTGATGCCGGTGAACTTCGGCTCGATCCAGATCTGCAGGAAATGCGTCGTTCCCGACTGGCTGTGGTTGTGCTCGGAATGGCGCACACCGGTGCCCGCGCTCATGCGCTGCACGTCGCCGGGGACAATCGCCGAACCGTTGCCCATCGAATCCTGGTGCGCCAGTGCGCCGTCCAGCACGTAGCTGATGATTTCCATGTCGCGGTGGCCATGGGTGCCGAAGCCGGCACCGGCCTGCACGCGGTCTTCATTGATCACGCGCAGCGGGCCGTAACCCATGTGCTCGGGATCGTGGTAACCGGCAAACGAAAAGCTGTGGTACGAGTCCAGCCAGCCGTGGTTGGCATGGCCGCGGTCCTCACTCTTGCGCAGGGTCAGCATGGCGTTTCTCCTTTCCTGTTCGATGCATCCCGCGATGCAATGGACGGCATCCTAGGGCACTGTCACGACGCAAGAAATCGGAAGATTTTGACTATTTAAATCAAAATTAATGAATAATATTTACGTTTAAAAACAATTAATTATGATAAACTAAGTAAATATTTAATATCATTAATTCAACAAGGATCCAGGATGCGCCTGACACTGGACGCACTGCTCGCCATCGACGCCATTGACCGCCGCGGCAGCTTCGCCGCCGCCGCGCATGAACTCCACCGCGTGCCTTCGGCGCTGACCTACACCGTGCAGAAACTCGAGGAAGACCTCGACGTGCAGCTCTTCGACCGCCGCGGCCATCGCGCGAAACTGACAGCAGCCGGCCGCGAGCTGCTCAACGAGGGGCGGCACCTGCTGCGCGCCGCCGGTGACCTCGAAGCCCGGGTCAAACGCGTGGCAACCGGATGGGAGTCCGAACTGCGCATCGCCTACGACGGCCTGCTGCCGGGACAGGCCATACTCGACCTCGCGCGCGATTTTCATGCCCTGCACGATGAAACCCGGCTGCGCTTCTCGGCGGAAGTGCTGGGGGGATGCTGGGACGCGCTGGCCTCGGGCCGCGCCGACCTCGCGATCGGCGCTTCGGGCGAAGGACCTTCCGGGGGCGGTTACCAGACGCGGCCACTCGGCGAAATCGACTGGGTGTTTGCGGTGGCGCCCACCCATCCGCTGGCCGGCCTGCCCGGGCCGCTGCAGCGCGAGGACATCCTCGCCCATCGCGCAGTGGCGGTCGCCGACAGTTCGCGCAACCTGCCGCCTCGCACCACCGGCCTGCTGTCGGGACAGGACACGCTGACCGTGCCGGACCTCGCCGCCAAGCTGCAGGCGCAGGTCATGGGGCTGGGCGTCGGTTATCTGCCGCAGTGCATAGCCGCCCCCACGGTCGCGCAGGGCAGGCTGGTGATCAAGACCATCGAGGAGCCGAAAGTGAGCCAGATGCTGTATCTGGCCTGGCGCACGGCGCATCGCGGCAAGGCGCTGCGCTGGTTCGTCGGGCAGGTCTATGTGCCGGGCTGGCTCGACCGCGCGCTGGCGGCCGGCACCCCCGCATGAATCCTCAGTGCGCCGCGGCGGAAGCCGGCTGCGTCTCGTCCGCGGACTTCCGCGCGCCGACGATGAAGGTGTAGGCCACCGGCACCACGAACAGCGTGAACAGCGTGCCCAGGCTCATGCCGCCGACGATCACCCAGCCGATCGCCGAACGCGATTCGGCGCCGGCGCCGGTGGCGATCGCCAGCGGCACCGCCCCGAGCACCGTCGCCGCGGTGGTCATCAGGATCGGCCGCAGGCGCAGCGAACAGGCCTCGACCAGCGCCGCGATCCGCTCGCGCCCCTGGTCGCGCAACTGGTTGGTGAATTCCACGATCAGGATGCCGTTCTTGGTGATCAGCCCGATCAGCATCACCAGCCCGATCTGGCTGTAGACATTGAGCGTGCCGCCGGTGAGCTTGATCACCAGCAGCGCCCCGGTCATCGCCAGCGGCACGGTCAGCATGATCACCAGCGGACCGCGGAAACTCTCGAATTGCGCTGCCAGCACCAGGTAGATGAAGGCCAGAGCCAGCACGAATATGAGATAGAGCTGCTGGCCGGACTCGCGGAACTCGCGCGACTGCCCGTCGAGCGTGGTCTGGTACTCCGGCGTCAGGCTCTCCGCCGCCGCGACCTCCATCGCGCCCAGCGCCTCCGACAGCGAGTAACCCCGCGTGATGTTCGCCGAGATGATCGCCGCGCGCAGCCGGTTGAAATGGTTCAGCTCCTTCGGCGCCACGGTTTCGCGCACGCTGACCAGGTTCGACAGCTGGGTGATGCCGCCGGAAGCGCCGCGCACGTAGATCGACGTGAGGTCGGCCGGCTGGCGGCGGTCCTTGTCCTCCAGCCTGACGATGACGTCGTACTGCTTGCCCTCGCGCTTGAAACGGGTGACCTGGCGACCGCCGAGCAGGGTTTCCATCGTGCGGCCTATGGTTTCGACCTGGATGCCCAGCGCCGCCGCCTTCTCGCGGTCGATGTCCACCGTCAGCTGCGGCTTGTTGAGCTTGAGGTCGCTGTCGACATTGGCCAGCGCCGGCGACTGCCGCGCCTTCGCCACCAGCGCGCTCACCCGGCGGTCCAGATCCTCGTACGAATTGCCCTGCACCACGAACTGCACCGGCGGATTGCGGAAACTCTGCCCCAGCGAGGGCGGGTTGACCGGAAAGGCCAGCACGCCGGGCATCCGCGCGAACATCTGCGGCGCGATCGACGCGGTGATCTGCTGCGTCTTGCGGTCGCGTTCGCTCCAGTCAGACAGGCGGACGAAGGACAGCGCGAAATTGACCGGGTTGGGCCGCTCGAGGCCCGGTGCGACCGAAACGAAATAGGATGTGATCTCCGGCACGTCGGCATAGATATCCTCCCACAGCCGCGCGTAGTCATCGGTGTATTCCTTGGTCGCCCCCTCGGGCGCCGACATCACACCGATGAAAAAGCCGCGGTCCTCCAGCGGGGAGAGCTCGGAGCGGATCGACAGGAACAGCGCCGATCCGCCCGCGGCGACCAGCAGGAACAGCACGACGACCACGCTGCGCCGGGCGAGGCAGAAGCGCAGCAGGCGCTCGTAGCCTGCGGACATGCCTTCGAAAAAGCGCTCCAGCGCGTTGTAGATGCGGCCGTGCGAGGCTTCATGGCGCAGCAGCTTGGAGCACATCATCGGCGTCAGTGTCAGCGCGACGAACCCCGACACCACGACCGCGGAAGCCACGGTCAGCGCGAACTCGAGGAACAGGCGGCCGGTGTTGCCGGTCGCGAAGGCCAGCGGCGCGAATACCGCGGCCAGCGTCACCGTCATCGCCACCACGGCGAAGGCGATTTCGCGCCCGCCCTTCAGTGCCGCCTCGAAGGGGCGCATGCCGTTCTCGATGTGGCGGTGGATGTTCTCGAGCACGACGATGGCGTCGTCGACGACCAGCCCCACCGCCAGCACGATGCCCAGCAGCGTCAGCACGTTGATCGAGAAACCCATGACCCAGATCAGGAAAAAGGCCCCGATCAGCGACACCGGGATGGTGAC
>JAEYXO010000200.1 GCA_023431245.1 Pseudomonadota bacterium
TGGAAACGCCGCCCAACGTCGGCGGCGGCATCGGCGATTTTCTGGCGGCGCTGAAGACCGCGCGGCGCTTCAAAAAACTCGACATGGCGGCGCGCCGCGACGTGCTGGACCTGTTCACCAAGAGCGCAGGCGACCTGCTCGATGCCTGGTTCGAATCGGCGCCGCTCAAGGCGGCCTTCGGCTTCGATGCCATCGTCGGCAACTTTGCCAGTCCCTACGCCCCCGGCACGGCCTACGTGCTGCTGCATCACGTCTTCGGCGAGGTCAACGGCAAACGCGGCATCTGGGGCCACGCCATCGGCGGCATGGGGGCCATCACCCAGGCGATGGCGGCGGAGGCGCGCGAACGCGGCGTGCAGATCGACACCCGGGCCGAGGTCGCCAGCGTCTGCGTCGATTCGCGCGGCGCGCAGGGGGTGCAGCTGAAGGACGGCCGCGTGATCGAGGCGCGCTGTGTCGTCGCCAACGTCAATCCGAAACTGCTCTACCTGAAACTGGTCGACGCGCCGGTGCTGGATGCGGACTTCCTGCAGCGCATTCGCGGCTGGAAATGCGGCTCGGGCACTTTCCGCATGAATGTCGCCCTCGGCGAGCTGCCGGATTTCAGATGCCTGCCCGGCACCGCCCCGGCGCAGCATCACCAGTCGGGCATCATCATGGCGCCCTCACTGCAGTACATGGAGCAGGCGTATTTCGACGCACGCACCTACGGCTGCTCGCGCGCACCGGTGGTCGAAATGCTGATTCCCTCGACCGTCGACGATTCACTGGCCCCGGCGGGGCGGCATGTCGCCAGCCTGTTCTGCCAGCACTTCAGCCCGGAATTGCCGAACAATCTGTCCTGGGACGACATCCGCGAGGAGGCCGCCGACCATGTCATCGACACCGTGACCCGCTACGCGCCCAACTTCAAGGCGGCGGTGATCGCACGCAAAATACTCTCGCCGCTCGATCTCGAACGCGAGTTCGGCCTGACCGGCGGCGACATTTTCCACGGGGCGCTGACGCTCGACCAGCTGTGGACGGCACGGCCGGTGCTCGGGCACGCGGATTACCGTTCGCCGGTGCGCCGGCTCTATCACTGCGGTGCCGGTGCCCATCCCGGCGGCGGCGTCACCGGCCTTCCCGGCCGCAATGCCGCACGCGAAATCGTCCGCGACTTCAGGCGCGGCCTGTTGAAGGAGAACAAGACATGATGCGAAACCTGTGGCTGGTGGTGACGATGGCCGCATTGCTGGCAGGATGCGGCAGTGATGTGCCGCGCATCGGCAAACTCGGCGCCGGCGATGTCATTCTTGCCTTCGGCGACAGCCTCACCCACGGCACCGGCGCGAAGGCCGAGGAGAGTTATCCGGCGGTTCTGGGACAACTGATCGGCCGCACGGTGGTGCGCGCCGGCGTGCCCGGCGAACAGACCGCGGGCGGCCTGGCGCGCCTGCCGGAGGTGCTCGACGAGCACCAGCCGAAACTGGTGATTGTCTGCCTGGGCGGCAACGACATGCTGCGCAAGGGTACGCCGGCGAACATCGAGGCCAACCTGCGTGAAATCCTGAAAACCATCAAATCGCGCGGCCTCGACGCGCTGCTGATCGGCGTGCCGGCGCCGGCGGTGATCACGCGGCCGCCGGACTTCTATTCGAAGCTGGCGAAGGAATTCGGCATTCCCTACGAGGGCGACATCGTCACCAGCGTGCTCTACAAGTCCGACCTGAAATCCGATCCCATCCATCCCAACGCCGCCGGGTACCGCAAGTTGGCCGAGGCGGTCGCCGAACTGCTGCGCGATGCCGGGGCGATCTGAGCGTGGCTGAAGCATGACCGCGGGACAACATTCGGCGCGGCGGCTGACCGCCACGATGTGCGGCGCCGAAGTGCTGTCGATGACCGGTTTCGCCGCCTACACCACGCTGCTGCCCCAACTGCAGCGCGAATGGGGGCTGTCAAACTCCGAGGCCGGGGCGATCAGCGGTTTCCTGTTCGCCGGTTACATGCTGTCGGTGCCGGTGCTGACCAGCCTCACCGACCGCATGGATTCACGGCGCATCTATCTCGGCGCCTGTCTGCTCGCCAGCCTCGGCGCGGCCTTTTTTGCGCTGTTCGGCGCCGGTTTCTGGACTGCGGCCTTCGCCCAGTTCCTGATCGGCGCCGCGCTCGGCGGCACCTACATGCCGGGGCTGAAGGCGCTGACCGACCACCTCGAAGGTGCCGCGCAGTCGCGCGCCACCGCGTTCTACACCGCGAGTTTCGGTGCAGGTTCGACGATTTCGATCCTTGTCGCGGGCAAGATCGGCGCGACCATCGACTGGCATTGGGCGTTCTGGTTCGGCGCGGTCGGCCCGGTGCTGGCGGGATTGCTGGTGGTGTTTGCAATGCCGCCGGGCCGCATGCGCGCGGCGGAACACCATGCCACCGCGCTGCTGGATTTCCGTCCGGTGCTGAAGAACCGCAGGACGCTGCCGTACATCATCGGTTATGCCGCGCACAACTACGAACTCTTCGGCCAGCGCTCGTGGATGGTCGCCTTCCTCGTGTTCTGCGCGGCGCTGCAGCCCGAGCATGCACCGATGGCACTCTCGGCGGCGACGCTGGCGGCGATGATCAACGTGCTGGGACCCGTGTTCAGCATCACCGGCAACGAGATGGCAATCCGTTTCGGGCGCCAGCGCATCATTTTCCTGTTCATGACGCTGTCCGGCGTCATCGCCTGCCTGATCGGATACACCGCGGCCTGGCCCTGGTACATCGTCGTGGTGCTGATGATGGTGCATTACGGTGCGATGCTCGGCGACTCCGGTGCTTTGACTTCGGGCGCGGTGGCGAGCACGCCGCCGGAAATGCGCGGTGCGATGATGGCGGTGTATTCCTTCATCGGCTTCAGTACCGCCTTCATGGCCCCGCTGGTGTTCGGCCTGACGCTGGATCTTGCCGGCGGCAACCAGAGTGTCACGGCCTGGGGACTGGCCTTTGCCAGCATCGGCATCTTCGGCGTGCTGTCGCCGCTGGCGCGCTGGTGGTATCTGCGGCGCGCCTAAAATATCAATAAAAACAAATACTTAAAACAATTCCCGCTGGGTCGTTGATGCCCAGCGTGCGCGCGGATTTTTTTATCGCTGCCCCGTATAAAACTCCGGCCAGCGTTCCAGCACCGCCGGCGCATCGTCCTTGTAGATGTGGCAGGAGTTGATCTGGTAGGGCTTCTTCGTCACCGGTTTGCCGGCGTTGCGTGCCTCGCGTGCGCGGCCGGTGGCCTGATAGGCGGTGGTGCCCACCGGTCCCAGCAGTTCAACCAGATGCGTGCAGCCCAGCACGCCGCCGACGCGTTCGGCAATCGCCTTGCGCCAGCCGGGGCCGATGGTCAGGCCGGCGAGCTTCTTGAAATTCACGGTGATGCTGCCGCAGGTTTCGTAGGGGCTGCTGTCGGTGACGGCTTCGACATCATGGATTTTCAGGTCGAGGTCGATGGTGAGCCGCAGCCACATGTGATGAACCGGATCACCGGGCTGACGCTCGCGGCCGCCGTCGCGGCGTGAGTGAACATAGGTCTTGGTGTCGACGAGATGGCCTTCGATGTCCCACAGGCCGTCTTCGCGTTCATAACCGGTGCATTCGATGGTGCGCGTGTGTTTGAGTGTGCGCGGGGCGGGGGCAGGCAACGGCATAAAGCAGGCTCCGAGGGTTCAGTGGTTGATGGAACAGGCCGAGCGGCGGCCTTCGAGCCGCTCCAGCAGGGCGAGTTTCTGCTCCGGGGTGTAACGGTGCCAGTCGCTGATTTCCCGCAGCGTGCGCCAGCAGCCGACGCAGAAATCGTGATCCGGATCGATCATGCAGATGCGCACGCAGGGCGATTCGACGTCCCGCGATCCGTCATCCGCCACGATCATGCCGCTTTCGCGCGGATCGCGCGCGCGACCCGCGACAGCGTCGGACGGCCGAGCACGCCGCAGATGTAGTCGCCGGCGGCAATCAGCTTGGTCATGTCGACGCCGGTTTCGATGCCGAGGCCGTCGAGCAGGTACAGCACGTCCTCGGTCGCGACGTTGCCGGTGGCGCCCCTGGCGTAAGGGCAGCCGCCGAGCCCCGACACCGAACTGTCAAAGGTGGCCACGCCGCATTCGAGCGCGGCATAGATGTTGGTCAGCGCCTGGCCGTAGGTGTCGTGGAAATGGCCGGCGATGCGATCGACCGGAATGTGTTTCGCCACCGCTTCAATGACTGTGCGGGTCTTGCCCGCGGTGCCGGTGCCGATGGTGTCGCAGACGGTGATCTCGTAGCAACCCATCGCGTCGAGCGCCTTCGCGACATGCACCACCGCGGCCGGATCGACCTCGCCCTCGTAGGGGCAGCCGAGGCAGACCGAGATGTCGCCGCGGACACGGAGACCCCGGGCGATCGCGGCCTGAGCGACTTCCGCGAACCGGGCGAGGCCCTCGTCGATCGTGCAGTTGGTGTTGCGTTTCGAGAAACTTTCGGTGGCGGCCCCGAACACCACGACTTCTTCTGCGCCCGCGGCGATCGCGGCGTCCAGCCCCTTCATGTTGGGCACCAGCACCGGGTAGATCACGCCGGGTTTGCGGCGGATGCCGGCCATGACCTCGGCGTTGTCGGCCATCTGCGGCACCCATTTTGGTGAAACGAAGGCGGTGGCCTCGATCAGCTTGAGGCCGGCGTCCTGGAGCCGGTGGATCAGTTCGATCTTGGCTGCGGTCGGCACCGGCGCGACTTCGTTCTGCAGCCCGTCGCGCGGGCCGACCTCGAACAGGCGGACTTTTTTCGGCAAGGCCATGGGGAGATCTCCTGCAGTGGATCCGTGTCAGCGTTTTTTCGCGGACTTCTTCGCCGTGGCTTTGGGCCTGGGCGCCTCGGCCCACTCCGGCTTGCGTTTTTCGAGGAAGGCACCGAGGCCTTCCTGCGCCTCGGGAGTGGCGCGGATGCCGGCAATGATGTCGGCGGTTTCGCTGACGATGGCGGGGGCGATCGGGCTGTGCGCGCTTTTCGGGATCAGCTGCTTGATGGCCTGCACGGCTTTCGGGCCGCTGCTGTAGAGCTGGCCGAGCATTTCCCCGACGCGGGTGACCAGTTCCTCCTCCTCGACCAGGTCGTGCACCAGGCCGATGCGCCAGGCTTCGGCGCAGTCGAATTGCTCGCCGGAGAGCATGTAGCGCCGTGCCTGGCGTTCACCGATGGCGGCAATCACGTACGGGCTGATCATCGCGGGGATCACGCCGATCTTGACCTCGGACAGGCGGAAGGTCGCGGTGCGGGCGGCGATTGCGATATCGCAGGCGGCAACGATGCCGCAGCCGCCACCGCGCACGGCGCCGTGCACCGCCGCGACGGTCGGCTTGTCCAGCGTGTAGAGCAGGTGGAACATGCGCGCCGATTCGGCGGCGTTTTTCCTGTTCTGCGCGGGCGTGAATTTTTCGCTGGCGCGCATGTGGGCGATG
>JAEYXO010000214.1 GCA_023431245.1 Pseudomonadota bacterium
TCCACCAGCGGCGCACAGGTCTACAACGACGCGGTGACCCTCGGCGCGGACACCACGCTGTCCGGGAGCGGCATCACTTTCAGCAGCATGCTGAATTCCTCAGGTGCCGCGCGCACGCTGCAGGTCAACGACAGCGGCACCACCATTTTCGGCGGCACCGTCGGCAACAGCCTCGCGCTGGCGAGTCTTGCCACCAATGCCGGAGGCAGCACCGCCATCAACACCACGACGCTTAATACCACCGGCGCGCAGACCTACAACGACGCTGTGACCCTGGGCGCCGATGCGGTGCTCGCCAGCAGCGGCGGCAGCGACATCCGTTTCCTGAACACGCTCGACGGCGCATCGGGGCTGACGGTGAATACCACGGGCACCACGTTGTTTGCGATGGCCGTCGGCAGTACCACGCCGCTGGCTTTCCTGACCACCGATGCCGGCGGCAGCACCCAGGTCAACGGCGGCACGCTGGTGACCAGCGGTGCGCAGACCTACAACGATGCCGTTTCGATCGGCGGTGCGACGACTTTCAATGCCACGGCCAGTTCGGCGGCCCTGGTCTTTAATTCGACGCTGGCGGCGGCCGCCCATGCGCTGACGCTGTCGGCGGACGAAATCAACCTCGCCGGCGGCGCCGGGTCGGTGACGGGCACGGGCACCGCCACGCTGCAGCCGCACAGCACCACCGCGGCGATCAACGTCGGCTCGGCTGCCGGTGCCACGGTCGGTGCACTGGATCTGGCGGCCGCCGACATCGCGGCGCTGGCCGACGGCTTTGCCGCCATCCAGGTAGGCCGTGCCGACGGCGCCCATGCAATCGGCGTCGGCAACGCCTCATTCCAGGATCCGCTGCTGCTTCGCGCGCCTGCGACCGGCAGCATCGCCGTCAACGGCGCCCTGTCGGGCACCCAGCAGGTCACGCTGGAAGCCGGCGGCACGGTGCAGGGCGGCGGTTCGGTGACGGCGCCGCTGGTGAAGGTCGTCGCCGGCGGCATCGGCAGCTTCGCCACGCCGCTGCAGATCGATGCGCCGGACATCGACATCCTGAATTCGGCAGGCAATGCGGTGATCCGCACGCCGGGGCCGGTCAGCCTCGTCAACAATTTCCGCAACACCGCTTCCGGCGGCGAACTGCGCCTGATCACCCAGAACGGTGCGATCGATACCGCGGCAGTCGCCGTACAGGGCAACAACGGCCGCATTGCGCTGATTGCCAACGACACTGCCGGCGGTTCCACCGGCGGCATCACCGTCGGCAGCGGCGGCATCAGTTCCGGCGGCGGCGACATTGTGCTGCACGCGGCGGACAACATCACCATCGACGGGACGGTGGCGGCGGGTGCGGGCAATGTGCGGATGATTGCCGGCACCGGTCCCGGCATCAATGCCGGCCATGCCGTGTTCTCCGGCAGCAATCCCGCTGCCGCGACGGAACTGGTGCAGGACGAGTTCGGAATGATCGTGTTCAACGCACCGGTCTCGTCGGGCAGCATGACCCTCGTTTCCTCGACCACGGCGACTCCGACCATTGCGCCGGTGATCACCCAGGGTGCGGCGGGGGGGCTGGCGACGACCGGCGCCCTGACCGCGGTGTCCCTGCGCGGCGGCGGAGCGCCGGGCAACGGGGGAGGCACCATCGATCTCAATGACGCCGCCGGCAACAATTCGACGGGATTGATCAACCTGTTTGCCTGCTCGTTTGACGGCTGCCCGGTGGCGCTGCCGACCGCGCCTTTCATTAACCAGGGCGCTCCGGTGCCTCCGTTCACGACGGCCCTGTACTCCGACGGCCAGCTGTTCTACAGCGATGTCGGCGGAACCAACGTCACCGGCATCGGCACATCGGGCGATTTCACGCTTTATACGCCGGGCAGCGTGACCATCACCGGCCCCTCGCTCAGCGCGAAGAACCTGACGATCGAGGCGCTGGTGGACATCAATGTCGACCTGCTCGCGCCGTTCACCAACAACGACATCAATGGCGGACAGCCCGGCGGCTCGCTGAACTTCATCGCGGGACAGAACCTGAATTACACCTCGACGGCGGCGGGCGCCACCATCGGTTCGGCGGCCTCATTGTTCAACCATGACCTCCTGTTCCAGGCTGCGGGCAATGTGACGATCGCCAACGCGATCCACGTCGGCAGCGGCAATCTGGTCGTGAGCGCCAATGCGCCGGCAAATCTCAACAACAACACCGTCAACATACCGGCATCCGGCACCGGCAGCGTGCTGATGCAGGGCAATCACGTGGTCAGTTCGCAGGCGGGTCTCACGGTCTCAGGCATCAACCTGACCGTCCAGGGCGGCGATACCGGCAGTCTGAACCAGTCGGCTGCGGGCCAGCAACTGCTGTCGGCAGGCACGATCCGGCTGAACCTGCTCGGCGATGTGGCTGTCAGCGGCGGCACCGCCACCGGAGTGTCGGACGGTGCCGCGATCATCCGCGGCGGCGCGGTGGACCTGGGGTCGGCGGCCACGCCGGTGGCGAACCTGGCGCTGACCGGCGGTAGCAGCACGGTGACCGGCACCGCCAACCATGTTGCGGATGCGCAGATCGAGGGCACCGCTTCCCTGAATGTGCATGTTGCGGGGGATGTGACGCTGGCCGGTGGCACCGCGGAAATTACGGCAACGGCCGGTTCCAGCCAGAAGGCCGGCGCCAGCGCGATCCTCAAGGGCAACAACTTTGTGTTCAATGTCGCCGGCAATGTTTCGCTGGCCGGCGGCACCGCGGATTCGGCCACCGGCGGAAATACCGCCACTGCAAATGCGCAGGTGATTGCCGGATCGGCATTCAATCCGCTGATCCAGGGCAATCTCAGCCTTGAAGGCGGCGATGCGACGGCGCAGCCGGTCGCCGGAGAACTGGCCAATGCCGTGGCCAGTGCGCGCTTTGAGTCCACCGGAGACCTGCTGCTGAAGGTGTCGGGGGACATCGTGCTGCAGGGCGGGCAGGCCGTCGCGGCCAATACGGCCGGCGGCGCATTTGCCGAAGCCGACGCCGGCGCATTTGTCCGTTCTTCGGCGAAGATCGGCATCGAGGCGGGGCAGGATTTCGGCATCACCGGCGGCCAGGCATCGGTATCGGGCACCTCGGTGAGGGCCATCGCTTCGGCCGGCGTGCTGACGGGCAATATCGCCGCCGGCCAGACTTTGCTGGTCAACACGACCGGGGACATGCGCATGACCGGCGGCTTCAGCAACGGCGCGGCCGGCGACGCGGCAGCGCTGGTGTATTCCTCCGGCGAGGCCAAGCTCAACATCAGCGGTCCTTCGGGTTTGAGGCTGGAAGGCGGCAGCGGGCCTTTTTTTCCGCCCTTCGATGCGGGGGTCTTCACGCCGAACAGCGACCTGTTCCACATGATCGGCAATGATTCACTGGTGCGCATTTCCGGGAGCGCCTATCCGGTGACCGTGACCGGGTTGATCACCCTGGTGCCCAATCCGGCGCGTGGCGCGGCATTCCTGGTGTCGGAGGCGCCGCCGCTGAGCCTTGATTCACTGCTGGCGGCCTTCATCAGGACCACGGATTGCGTATCCTTCAGCGGCGGCGCCTGCACCCTGTCCGAGGCGGCCGCATCGGGCACCCGCCGCAGCGTGAAGGATCCGGCGGGCGGCGTCTGCAAATGACAGGGGCATGACTAGCGCACTGCATTCTGGCAACATGCGGCAATCCAAGCCGTTTTCGGCATCCCCACAGAACAACAGCGATCAATCCCATGCCTTCGCCCGTTGCACTTAATCCGCAGGTCCTGAAATCGGTTCCGTTGTTCTCGTCCTTCTCCGACGAGCAGATTGCCACGGTGGCTTCCTGGGGGCAGCATCGCAGCTACGCACGCGGCTCCGCGATCCTGCGTGCCGGCGACGAGACGGACGGCCTCTACATCATCCTGTCGGGGCGGGTGAAAGTGCTGATCCCGGATGACCAAGGCCACGAGGTCATCCTGAGCGTGATGGGCGCCCGGGAGTTCGTCGGTGAAATGGGGCTGCTCGACGGGCTGCCCAGTTCGGCCACCGTCGAAGCCCTGGAGCCCTGCGAGATCCTGCGCCTGCCGCGGACGGCGTTCCTGTCCTGCCTGCAGGGCAACGGCGAGGTTGCGATGCTGGTCCTGCGCAACCTGGTGAAGCGGCTGCGTGAAGCCGACCGCAAGATCGAGAGTCTCGCCCTGATCGATGTTTATGGCCGCGTGGCGCGCCTGATCATCGACATGGCGGAACAGGTTGACGGGCAGTGGGTGGTCCAGCGTGCACCGGCCAAGCAGGAAATCGCCCGGATGATCGGGGCTTCGCGCGAAATGGTCAGCCGCGTCGTCAAGGATCTGCAGGAAAAGAACCTGATCCGTACCGAAAAGCGCAAGATTTTCGTGATCGACCGCCAGTCCATGGCGCATCGCGGTTCGGCCTGAGGGGATGGGGGAGATGGTCGCGCAGCCGACGGCGGGACGCCGGCTCATATCCCGGCCTCGTGATTTTTCTCACGCTTTCAGGGACTTGGCGGGCCTGTCAGGAACGGCTTTTCCTCATCATGCGCCCACTTATGGTATAAAAATGAACTTGTACAAATCGATGTTTCAACGCATTGCCGGCGCAAGTCCGGATTGCGCCAAAGGGGGCTGATCATGATGTCGATCAAATGGTTTTTGCGTAGCGTAACGGGGGCGGCCTTTGTTCTGGCCGCGGCCGGTGCTTCGGCAGCGGGCGCCGGGGTTGTGACCCACCTGAGCGGGACCATGTCGGTGCAGCGTCCCGACGGCTCGGTGCGCATCCTGTCCCAGAAATCCGAAGTCCAGCCCGGCGACGTGCTGACGACCCAGCGTGACAGTTATGCGCAAATCAACTTCACCGACGGCAGCGCGGCGACGATGCGCCCGAACAGCACGATGAAGCTTGAGGCCTATTCCTTCAACAAGGACGCGCCCCAGAACGACGGCATGTTCATGCGGCTGCTGAAAGGCGGGTTGCGGACGGTGACGGGCCTGATTGGCAAGCGCGGAAACCAGGACGCCTACAAGATCGGCACCTCGACCGCCACCATCGGCATCCGCGGCTCCTCCGGCGATACCGTGGCCTGTTCCTCGGACTGCGGCAATCTCGAACCGGGCACCTACCACACCACCTACACCGGCAGCTACATCATGCAGACCCAGGGCGGCAGCCAGCTGGTGAATGAAGGCCAGTTCGGCTTCGCGCAGGATCCGAACAAGCCCCCGGTTCTGTTGCCCGGCGACCCCGGCCTGAACCTCGCGCAGCTGCCGTTCACGCTGGGCATCGGCGGCGGGCCGGTCGGTGGCGGCGCCAGCCAGGAATGCATCGTGCGCTGAGAGTTGCTGCTGGCGCAGTTTCCGGACCCCGCCTGACGGCGGGGTTTGTTTTTCAGGGGTGCCGGTGCGCTCATCGCGTGCCGGGGTTTTTCGCATATCACTTATAATCCTGCGGATTCGGAATCCACACTGCATGACTGACGAAAACGCCTGATGCCGGCCAGCGAAAAATCCACGGACGCCAAAGCCGCGCGCAATCCGCTGCCGCCGAAACTGGCGGCGCTGCTGCGTGAATCCTGGTGGCTGGCTTTCCTCGCCGGTGCGCTTTACCTGCTGCTGATCCTGTTCACCTTCCACAAGGGCGACCCGGGCTGGTCGCACAGCGTCGCCACCGGGCAGGTCGGCAACGCCGGCGGACTGGTGGGTGCCTACATGGCCGACCTGATGCTGTTCATGTTCGGACTCTCGGCGTACTGGTGGATTGCGCTGTGCGGGGCGCTGGTGCTGTGGAGTTTTCGCCGCATCGAGACTGTCCCGGAAACCGACCGCCGCTCGCAAGTGGTGATGCTGGTGGGTTTCCTGGTGCTGCTGGTTGCAAGCTGCGGCATCGAATCGCTGCGCCTGCACAGCCTCACTGCCGCGCTGCCCGGCGATCCCGGCGGCGTTCTCGGAGCCCTGGCGGGCAACGGCCTTGCCGCGGTTGCCGGATTTACCGGCGCGACCCTGCTGCTGCTGGTGCTGCTTGCGGCGGGGTTGAGCCTGTTCACCGGAATATCCTGGCTGACGGTCATAGAACGCATCGGCGACTGGTCCGAGCGTTTTTATGCCTTTGTCGTTGCAAAGCTCCAGGAACGTGCCGACCGCAAGGCCGGAGCGGAGGCCGTGGTCGCGCGCGAGGATGCCGTCGAGGACACCCGGCGCCGGATCGAAATCCGCGAGCCGGTGCGCATCGAGCCGCCGCCGGTTGAAATCCCGAAGTCGGCGAGAGTCGAGCGCGAAAAGCAGGTGCCGCTGTTCGGCGACCTGCCCGATTCGCTGCTGCCCCCGCTGGGCCTGCTGGACCCGGCAGACAGCAATGTCGAGACTGTTTCCGCCGACACGCTGGAATTCACGTCGCGGCTGATCGAGAAAAAGCTGCTCGACTTCGGCGTCGAAGTGAAGGTCATCGCGGCCTACCCCGGGCCGGTGGTGACACGCTTCGAGATCGAGCCGGCTGTCGGGGTCAAGGGCAGCCAGATCATCAACCTGGTGCGCGACCTGGCGCGCGCGCTGTCGGTGATGAGCATCCGCGTCGTGGAAACCATTCCCGGCAAGAGCTGCATGGGGCTGGAGATCCCGAACCCGAAGCGGCAGGTGGTGCGCCTGTCGGAAATCCTGAGCTCGCAGGTTTACGCCGACATGGGCTCGCCGCTGACGCTGGCGCTGGGCAAGGACATTGCCGGCCACCCGGTGGTGGCGGACCTCGCGCGCATGCCGCACCTGCTGGTCGCCGGCACCACCGGCTCCGGAAAATCGGTGGCGATCAACGCGATGATCCTGTCTCTGCTCTACAAGGCGCCGCCTTCGCAGGTCCGGCTGATCCTGGTCGATCCGAAGATGCTCGAATTGTCGGTCTACGAAGGCATTCCGCACCTGCTGGCCCCGGTCGTTACCGACATGCGCCAGGCCGCCAACGCGCTCAACTGGTGCGTCGGCGAGATGGAGCGGCGCTACAAGCTGATGTCGGCGCTCGGCGTGCGCAACATGGCCGGCTTCAACCAGAAGGTGCGCGAAGCCGAGAAGAAAAAGACGCCGCTGATGAATCCGATCGCTTCGACGCCGGACAACCCGGTGCCGCTGGTCGAGATGGCGCTGATCGTTGTCGTGATCGACGAACTGGCCGACCTGATGATGGTGGTCGGCAAGAAGATCGAGGAGCTGAGCGCCCGGCTGGCGCAGAAGGCGCGCGCGGCCGGTGTGCACCTGGTCCTTGCCACCCAGCGGCCTTCGGTGGACGTCATTACCGGCCTGATCAAGGCCAACATACCGACACGGATCGCCTTCCAGGTGTCCGCGAAGGTGGATTCGCGCACGATCCTCGACCAGATGGGCGCCGAAGCCCTTCT
Organism: Pseudomonadota bacterium; assembly: GCA_023431245.1. Lineage (GTDB taxonomy): Bacteria > Pseudomonadota > Gammaproteobacteria > Burkholderiales > SG8-41. Next base: position 7,367 of record JAEYXO010000214.1, read on the forward strand.
GGGCCAGGGCGACATGCTGTACCTGCCGCCGGGTCAGGGTTATACCCAGCGGGTGCATGGCGCCTTCGTCGATGACAAGGAAGTGCACAAGGTGGTCGATCACCTGAAGAGCCTGGCGCAGCCGCAGTACATCGACGAGATCCTTGAAAGCCCCGAGTCCTCGGCTGAAGCCGGCGGTGAAGGGGGTGAGGGCGGCAACGGCGAGGCTGATCCGCTGTATGACCAGGCGGTCGCCATCGTGCTGAAAACGCGGCGGCCCTCGATTTCCCTGGTGCAGCGCCACCTGCGCATCGGCTACAACCGCGCGGCACGGCTGATCGAGCAGATGGAGCGCTCGGGGCTGGTGTCGCCGATGCAGTCCAACGGCAACCGCGAAGTGCTGGCACCGGCTTCGGCGGCTGACGCGGACTGAGCCGGCCGGTCCAAACTTTTGCGCCTGAACGGGGTCTGATGGCCATGCTGATGCGCATGCTGATCGTAGCCGCAGGACTGTGGTGTGCCGCCGCCGCTGCCGCCGAGCCGGCACCGCGGGGCATGGCCTTTGACGTCTACATCCGCCTCGAACACGGCATGACCGAGGGCGAACTCGTGCTGCGCGCGGGCAGGCCCGACCACCATGCCGTCGACAACCTGCGCGAGGGCCTGAAGTCGTACTACTATTTCCCGACCACGGCGAACCCCTTCCTGACCACGGTGTCGCTGCGTTCGGGCCGCATCGTCAACATCGAGCGTGAGCGCAAGAGCCCCTGAATGAAAACCATCCTGTTCCTGCTGTGCCTGCTGCCGGGGCTGGCATCCGCCTCCGGCACCGATGCGCTGAAGTCATTCCTGAACCAGACGAAATCGGTGAAGGCGCGTTTTGCGCAGATGGTGCTCGACCGGAACCTCAAACCGCTGCAGCAGGCACAGGGGGTGATGCAGTTCTCGCGACCGGGGAAATTCCGCTGGGACTACATCAAGCCCTACGAGCAGACCATTGTCGGCGACGGCGAGCGGCTGTGGATCCACGACAAGGACCTCAACCAGGTCACGGTGCGCAAGCTGGATCGCGCGCTGGGCGCCAGTCCGGCGGCGCTGCTGGCCGGCAGCAACGATCTCGAACGCGATTTCACGCTGTCCGACTCCGGCAGCAAGGACGGGCTCGACTGGCTGGACGCGGTGCCGAAAAGCCGCGATACCGCCTTCGAGCGCGTGCGCATGGGCTTCGGCAAGTCCGGGCTCGCGGCGATGGAACTGCGCGACCAGTTCGGGCAGGTCACGGTGATCACCTTCGCCGACATCGAGCGCAATCCGCAGATCGCCGCCGAGGTGTTCCGCTTCACCCCGCCCATGGGCGCCGACGTCATCAGCGAATGACGGCGGCCGGTCCGCAGCGAGCGACCCGCAGTGAACGATCTTTTCGCGAAACGTGAGCCGGAGGCCCCGCTGGCCGAGCGCATGCGGCCGCGCACGCTGGACGAGGTCGCCGGCCAGCAGCACCTGCTGGGCCCCGGCAAGCCGCTGCGCCTGGCTTTCGAGGCCGGCAAACCGCATTCGATGATTCTGTGGGGGCCGCCGGGCGTCGGCAAGACCACGCTGGCGCGGCTGATGGCCCAGGCCTTCGAAGCCGAGTTCATCGCGATCTCGGCGGTGCTGTCCGGGGTGAAGGAAATCCGCGAGGCCGTCGCCCGCGCCGAGGCCGTGCTGCAGCAGAGCGGCCGGCGCACCATCCTTTTCGTCGACGAAGTCCACCGCTTCAACAAGTCGCAGCAGGATGCCTTCCTGCCCTTTGTCGAACAGGGCCTGATCACCTTCATCGGCGCCACCACCGAGAATCCCTCCTTCGAAGTCAACGGCGCGCTGCTGTCGCGCGCTGCGGTTTATGTGCTGCAACCGCTGGGCGGGGACGAACTCGCCGGACTGGTTGATCGTGCAATAAGCAAGTCACTGTTTTCATTGAAATTGACGGATTCCGCGCGCGACGGCCTGGTGGCTTCCGCCGATAGCGATGCACGCCGGCTGCTGAATATGGTGGAGCAGGTGGCCACGGCTGCGGCACAGGCCGGACAGGCCGATGTCGATGAAGCCTTTGTCAAAAGGACGCTGGCGCAAAGCCTGCGCCGCTTCGACAAGGGCGGCGATGCGTTCTACGACCAGATCTCGGCGCTGCACAAATCGGTGCGCGGCTCGGCGCCGGATGCGGCGCTGTACTGGCTGCTGCGGATGCTCGACGGCGGTGCTGATCCGCTGTACCTCGGCCGCCGGCTGATCCGCATGGCCACGGAGGACATCGGCCTGGCCGATCCGCGCGCGCTGCGCATGGCGCTGGATGCCTGCGAGACCTACGAACGCCTGGGATCTCCCGAAGGCGAACTGGCGCTGGCGGAGGCCACGCTGTACCTGGCGGTGGCGGCGAAGAGCAACGCAGCCTACGTGGCCTGGAATCGCGCGCGGGAACTGGTGCGCGGCGACGGATCGCGGCCGGTGCCCGAGCATCTGCGCAACGCGCCGACGAAGCTGATGAAAGACCTGGGCTACGGCCGCGAATACCGCTATGCCCACGACGAGGCCGGTGCTTATGCGGCCGGTGAGGATTATTTTCCGGAGGGGCTGTCACCGGAGCCGTTCTACGAGCCGGTCGAGCGCGGCCTCGAGGCGAAAATCAGGGAGCGGCTGGAAGTGTTGCGGGCGCTGGACCGCGAAGCGGCGGTGAAACGCCGCAAGGACGGCGGATCCTGAGCGTCAGGCGGCGTAGCCGTTCCGGCGCTGGCGGTCCGGCATGCTGAGTTCCCATATCCCCGCCGGCGGCGCGTTGCGCCAGACCGTGACGTAACGATGCCATGACAGTCCGGCCGGCGCCCTGAACGGCGCACGCGGCTGGTAGGTGAACTGGATCAGCCGCCGTTGCGGGTGTCCGCTCAGCAGCCGGTTCAATGCCGTGATCGTGGGTATCGCAATGCTGGCGGGCAGCGAGCGGAACGGCAGCGAGGATACAAAAACCGCCCGCTCGGGCAGTTGTGCCAGCCGGTCGGCGCGCCGATGAAAACATTCGGCAATGATTTCCGCATGGGGAAAAAGGCTGTGCAGCCGGCCGGCCAGCGCCGAATTCTGCTCGAACAGGATCAGCGGCACGCGGGGGTGCTGGCGCACCAGTTCGCGGGTGATGGTGCCGGTGCCTGCGCCGAGTTCGATCAGCGCATCGGCTTCGCCGGCATGGCGCGCCATCGCCCTCGCCAGGTGCTGCGAGGAGGGCAGGATTGCGCCGACCATCGCCGGTGTCTTGAGCCACTGCTGCAGCAGGCTGGTACCCATGACGTTCAGAAACCGTAGAGCCGCGCGGGATTGTCGACCAGCACCCTGCGGCGCTGGGCCTCGTCCGGCACCCATTCGGCCAGCAGGTCGGCCAGCACATGATCTTCGGGCATCAGCGCGCGCGCGCCGGGGTGCGGCCAGTCGCTGCCCCAGACGATGCGGTCCGGCGCAGTCTCGACCAGCGCGCGTGCCAGCGGCGTGACTTCCGGATACAGGGGAGTATTTTTCGAAATGAAATAGGGTCCCATGATCTTGGCCCAGCAGTTGTCGCGGCTGACCAGCCGCTGCAGCGCCCGGAATGCCGGCGCATCGGTGCCGTCCGCCGCAGGGCAGCGGGCAAAGTGATCGATGACGATGGTGATCGGCAGCTGTGCAAGCCGGGCTTCGGCCTCGGGCATTTTCGGGAGGTCGAGGTAAAACTGCAGATGCCAGCCCAGTGCCTTCAGTCGCGGCGCGAGGCGCTCGCCGTCCGCCAGCGTCAGGCCTTCGGTTTCGGAGGCCAGGTTGATGCGCACGCCGCGCACGCCGGCCGCATGCAGATCCTCATGCTCGCGATCGGACACGCCGGCCTCGACCACCGCGATGCCGCGCAGGGCATGCGGGCGGGAGCGCAGTGTGTCAACCATGCAGCTGTTGTCGCTGCCGTAAACGCTGGGCTGCACCAGCACACCGCGGTCGCAACCGTTGTTTTTCAGCATGCCCAGATAGTCCGCGGTCACGGCATCCGGGGGGATGTAGGCGGCGTTGGCCAGATACGGAAAACGCTCCTGCGGCCCGAACACATGGGCATGGCAGTCGCAGGCACCGGCGGGGAAATGCGTGCGGGGTCTGGTGGTCGCCGGCATGAAACCCGGAATGTTGGGGGGGCGTATCGTCGGCATGGTTGGGTTGTCAGGCGGGAGCAGCGAATGTAGAAGGGCGGTCGCTGCGCTGTCAAGGACTGGCTGCTGTGGATGATCTGACCGATAATTGCGGTTCTTTTCAGCATCCGGGCCCTTCGCCGGAACGGGATGTGCTCTTCATGCATCAGCTGCGGAACAACCTTGATTTGAGACGGAAATGCTCGACATACAGACACTGAGGGCCGACGTGCAGGCGGTGGCCGCGCGACTGGCCGACCGCGGTTTTGTGCTGGACACGGCGCAGTTTGCCGCGCTGGAAGCGGAACGCAAGGCCATACAGACCGAAACCCAGGATCTGCAGGCGAAGCGCAATGCGCTGTCGAAGCAGATCGGCCAGCTGAAGGCGAAAAAGGAAGACGCGTCGCAGCTGATGGCCGAGGTGAACGCGCAGGCCGACCAGCTGAAGGCGCTGGAGGCGAAACTCGACGGGGTGCAGCACAGGCTCAATGATTTCCTGATGCATGTGCCCAACGTGCCCCAGGCCGGCGTACCGGCAGGCCGGGATGCCGATGCCAACGTCGAAGTGCGCCGTGTCGGCGAACCGAAAAAATTCGATTTTGCGCCGAAGGACCACGTCGATATCGGCGAGGGCCTCGGCCTGTTCGATTTCGAGACCGCGACGAAGATCGCGCGCGCGCGTTTCGTGCTGATGAAGGGCGGCCTGTCGCGGCTGCACCGTGCGCTGGCGCAGTTCATGCTCGACGTGCATACGCAGGAGCACGGCTACACTGAAGTCTATGCGCCGTACCTGGTCAACGCCGATTCGATGCGCGGCACCGGGCAGTTCCCGAAATTCGAGGACGACCAGTTCGCGGTGACCGCCGACGAGCTCTACCTGATCCCGACCGCCGAGGTGCCGGTGACCAACATCGTGCGCGGCGAAATTCTCGCGGCCGCCCAGCTGCCGCTGAAATTCGTCTGCCACACCCCCTGTTTCCGCCGCGAGGCCGGCTCCTACGGCAAGGACACCCGGGGCATGATCCGCCAGCACCAGTTCGACAAGGTCGAACTGGTGCAGATCATCCATCCGGAAAAATCCGGCGAAGGGCTGGAAGAGCTGACGGGCCACGCCGAAAAGATCCTGCAGAAGCTCGGGCTGCCGTACCGCGTGATGACGCTGTGCACCGGCGACATGGGCTTCTCCGCGGCCAGGACCTACGACATCGAGGTGTGGCTGCCGGGCCAGAATGCCTATCGCGAGATTTCCTCCTGCAGCAACTTCGAGGCTTTCCAGGCCCGGCGCATGCAGGCGCGTTTCCGCAATGACAAGAACAAGACCGAACTGGTGCACACGCTGAACGGCTCCGGCCTCGCGGTCGGCCGCACGCTGGTCGCCGTGCTCGAAAATTACCAGCGGGCCGACGGCGGGGTGGACATTCCGGCCGCGCTGCAGCCCTACATGGGCGGTCTGAAGGCGCTGGAGCCGGCCCGGTAAGGCTGGTAGAATCGCGCCCCTCGGCAGTTTTGCCTTGCCATCAGGTTTCCGGAGAGGTGGCAGAGTGGTTGAATGTACCGGTCTCGAAAACCGGAGTACCTGCAAGGGTACCGTGGGTTCGAATCCCACCCTCTCCGCCAGAACAAAAAAGACCCCAACCGGGGTCTTTTTTTGTTTCCGGTGCAGGCTTTGGGCGCTGTTAAGATGATTGCATCTTCCGGCATTGAGGGATTCCCATGTCAAAGAGCCTTCCCTACGACGTCACCACCGCCACCGGCGAGAAGATCGCTTTCGAATTTCCGCTGCACGCCGAGACCCAGTCGGCGATGCGCGTGTCGCAACTGCTCGGATCGGTGCTGGGCGTGATTGACCGTGAACTGAAGGTGCTCGGCAACACCGCCAACGGTGACGTGATGCAGGCGCTGGCGATGGCGCTCGCGGTGCGAACCGCGATGCTGCATGCACCGTACGCCGTCGGGCAGCAGTTGGCCACCGAACTGACGGCCAACGCGCTTGCCGCCGCGGAGCATTGCGAGCGCGACGACGGCGGGGCCGGGCACGGCTGAACGCCCTGTCCGGCGGGCGGGTCTACTGCGCCAGCTCGCGCATGACCTTGATCAGGTCGGACTTGCCCTCGAAGCCGATGCCCGGCAGTTCGGGCATGTTGATGATGCTGTTTTCCACGCGCACGCCGTCCGGGAATCCGCCGTAGGGCTGGAACAAATCGGGGTAGCTCTCGTTGCCGCCGAGGCCGAGGCCGGCCGCGATGTTGAGCGACATCTGGTGGCCGCCGTGCGGGATGCAGCGCGCCGGCGACCAGCCGGCAACCTTGAGCACGTCCAGCGTCCGTTCGTATTCGCAGAGGCCGTAGGACAGCGCGCAGTCGAACTGCAGCCAGTCGCGGTCGGGGCGCATGCCGCCGTAGCGCAGCAGGTTGCGCGCGTCCTGGTGGCTGAACAGGTTTTCGCCAGTGGCCATCGGGCCGGGGTAGAACTCCGCCAG